>JAJZYA010000010.1 GCA_021806285.1 bacterium
TCTCTGTCAATAGACTCGTTGGACTTAAAAACAAGAAAAATATTAATCTTATTATTGTCTGGAGCAATTTTTTTGAATTTTATCTTAACGTTGAGAATATTAATTGAACCCAATAATAGTAATATAAATAGCTCAAATACGATAAATCTAAAAACAGTTAGAATGATCTCAAACCTAGGTATAGATAAGGGATATGCCTCTTATTGGAATAGCGACATAAACCAATATCTAAGTAAAGGTAAAATTAAATTTCTACCTGTATATTGCTTAAATAATAAAACCGTCCCATTCTATTGGTTAGTTGATAGGAATAATTATAGTATTAAAGTAAAATCAAGCTTTATAATAATAGATCCAACTTATCCTAATCCTCCAACCTGCGATGAAGCTGAGGTTATTAAACAATTTGGAATTCCGAAGAAGATATTTACTCTTGGTCAAGAAACGATTTTAATATATAATTACGACATTATACATAGTATGTAATTTTTATTGAAACTTATTATTTTTGATATAATATTCATATGACTAAAACAAAAAAGAATGCCATTAAATATAGTTTGATTATTGTTCTAATAGTTATTATCGCTGGAGTTTTGTATTTTTTTTATATAAGAAAAAGCAATAATACTAATCATTCAAGCAATTCTTTTGTTCCGAAGGGTGCTATTTCAAAACCTACCAATCATAATCTGGCAAATGGTAATTCTTCTAACTATGGAGGAGTAAGCAAACAAAATAATTATTCTACTTCTCCGTCCCTACCCCCTCCATCCGCATGGAAAAGTTCATCAAACAATGTCATTACATTACAGTCCCCTATTGATGGTTCTACTATAAAGAGTGGCTTATCATTAATAGGATTAGCGTCTGTTTCTCAAGTTCAATTCTTATTAATAGATAATTCTGTTGGTCAAATAGCTCAAGGAAGTCTAAATGTGGTTAATGGAAAGTTTGATGGAACTATAAGTTTTACTCCTCACTCAAATTCAGGTATTTTACAGCTATATTATTCAAATCCTAACAATGGTGCCGAAGAAGATATAATAAACATTAATGTAAATTTTTAATTCAGAATGATGTTTAATAGGTATTTAAGATTATTAAGCGTAATGACTGTCTTGTTGATAATAGTTTTATTTTCTTTGTCAACGATCGTAAACGCTTTCAGTCCCAACTACAATCCAAGTAATTTAATAGATAACGGCACTTTTTTGAATAATTCAACAATGTCCGCAACCGACATTCAATCGTTTCTTCAGAATGTCGGAAGTGGACTAGCGAATTATTCGGACGTTGAAGCGTGTACCACAGCAAATGCGCCATACTATACACATTGTGGTCAAACGATATCGGCAGCTCAAATAATTTATGACTCTTCTCAAGCTTATAGTATAAATCCTCGAGATATCATTGCTACGCTAGAAAAAGAACAATCGTTGATCACAGACCCCACACCCACTTCTTCTCAAATTGACTGCGCTATGGGCTACAATTCATGTAACGGCGTGGTCGGTTTCTTTAATCAAGTAGATGGTGGTGCATGGCAGTTTAGGGCCGATATGGACTTAATGCAAGGTATTAGCTACTGGGGATATTCACCTTCTAGCTACCCTTGTGCATCTGCTAGCAGTAATTATTCTAATGGGTTATACCCCGGCAATACCGTTACGTTTTATGATTCTGGTGGAACCGCAGAGACAATTACTCTAGCAAACGCAGCTACAGCAACACTATATTGTTATACTCCCTATGTTGGCCCGATTAGCGTAACTGGATATTCGGGAAGTTATAACTTTGTTTATTATTTTCAACTTTGGTTTGGGTCAACGACTTCTTCATCGGCATACTCTTGGGCCTACGAGGGACAATCGACCTATTCAGATTCAGGATATACTAATCTTTTGACTGGTACGCCGACAGTATTGGAGGGTGGCGATATATATGCGCAAGTTGTGGCTAGAAATGTTGGTTATGAAAATTGGCAACAAGCTTATATGCATTTAGGCACAGATGATCCTCAAGATAGCTCAAGTATTTTTTATGATTCTAGCTGGCTCAACCCTCAGAGACCAGCAGGAATGGTTCAAACTTCAGTTACGCCCGGTGGAGATGCGACCTTTAATTTTATTCTGCATGCACCATCAACGCCCGGCACATTTAATCAATACTTTAATTTAGTAGACGATGGCGTAACCTGGTTAAACGATCTTGGTTTATACTTTAAAATAAATGTAGTAGCACCATCTCCATCTCTATCAAGTAATGCAACCATACTCGGTTCGGGGCAATCCATTAGCGTAAATCAATATCTATTGTCGCCGGACGGTCAAAGTACCTTAAATCTTCAAGAAGATGGAAATTTAGTTTTATATAGCGACTACAAACCAACATGGGCTAATTATATATTTGATTCAAATGTAAAATATTTGGTTATGCAGACAGATGGAAATCTAGTTGAATATAATTCAAATAATCAACCCCTATGGGCTTCTAATACTTATAATAATCCTGGTGCCTATCTAGCTTTACAGATTGATGGAAATCCAGTCATTTATAGTTCATCCGGAACCCCACTATGGTCTTCTGGTACAGTTGCTAATCCCACCTATAATAATAGACTAGATTATCATATTATGTCTGGGAATAAGTTATTTAGGGGACAATTTTTACAAACCGCCGATAGAACATATAAATTAGTGTTACAAAATGATGGAAATCTAGTTTTATACCATAACGGAATACCTCTGTGGGCAACCATGACCGTGGGCAGCAACGCCGAATATCTGGCTATGCAAAATGATGGAAATCTAGTTTTATATAACAACAATAGTCAGCCATTATGGGCAAGTTGGACAAATGGACAGGGTCCTTCTAATATTTATATGCAGGCAGATGGAAATTTAGTTATTTATAACAATAACGGCCAACCAACCTGGGATACTGGCACCTACAATGGTTCAAATAGGTTGTAGCTGTTATATAAAATATAGAATTACTAGCATTGTGGATCTTTTTTCTGATAAAATTATTGTTAGTGAATAAAATATATATTGATGGACTTGGTTTAGTTGAAGGGCATTTTAGTGGGGTTGGTCAGTATATTCTTGGAATTATTAGGGGTTTAGATGAAATTATTGAAGATGCTAAGTATAACAAAAGAGATTATCCTGAAATATATGTATTTATACCAAAAAATTCTGTTGAACGATTTAGATCTTTCAACTTTAAACATATATATTATAAAACTCTACCCTTTAGTTTTAGGGTGATTTCTTTTTTGTGGTATAGAAATTTAACGTTTCCGATTGACTTATTTTTAGGAAAAGGAAAATATATTTTTCCAAGATTTGTTGACATGAGGTTATCCTTTAGTAAATCGGATGAGTTAGTTGTATTTGATTTATCTTATGAATTATATAAACAATTTTCAGATGACAAAAATGCTGAATTTTTATCTAGAGAAGTTAGAAGATCAATAAATAATACCAAAAAGGTTATAGCTATTTCCAAAAATGCTAGAAAAGAAATTATAAATTTTTATAAATTAGATCCTAAAAAAGTTGTAGTTGCCACTCCCGCAGTTGATCCAAAGTTATTTTATAGAAGGAGTAATGAGGAGATAGATAAAGTTAAGCGTAAATATGAAATAGAAGGAGACTATATATTGGCTTTATCAAACCTAGAGCCTAGAAAAAATCTAAAATCACTCATTGACGCTTATTGTAAACTTCCGAAAGAATTTACTAGTAAAGTTGGATTGCTGTTAGTTGGGGTAAACGGCTGGAAAACAGATAAACTTTTTAAACATATTATTAAAAAGGTAAATGAAGGTTACAACATAATGAGACCTTCGGAATTTGTTACGGATACAGATAAACCTGCTATAATTTCTGGTGCCAAAATGTTAGTTTACCCAAGTCATTATGAAGGTTTTGGAATGCCACCATTAGAGGCTTTAGCCTGCGGAACTCCTGTGATTACTTCCAACAACTCATCTTTGCCAGAAGTAGTTGGTAATGTAGGAGTTATGGTCCCAAGCAATAATATAGACTTATTGGCTAAGGAAATGCTAAATTATCTAAGAAATATAGATAAAATAACCAAAAGAACCATTATAGACGGGCCTGCCCAAGCATATAAATTCTCATGGAAGAATAGTGCTCAAATATTTTTAAACAACCTAGGAAATTAAATGAAGATTGGAATAGATATATCTTTACTACAAGGTCCTCACCGTTTGAGGGGAATAGGTTCTGTTTTAATAAACTTTATTAATAACATTCCTGATGATTATAAGAAAAAGCATGAATTTATATTTTATACAGATGGAGATGAAAATAAAGCCAAAAAAAATGTTTCTAAACTACTTAAAACAGAAGGATTGAAATACCAAATAATAATATTTGGTAAAAAACCAATTGAGCATAATACAAAAATTAAAAAAAATAATAAAATCACTTCGTCATTAAAAAGATTTTTTTTAGCGTTTCCCGGAATTCGTTTGCTAGTAAATTTGAAAGTCATTTTCAAGATTTTTAAAATAACAGTGTTTATTTATAAGATAAGGTTTAATAGACCAAGACTAGCAGAAACTGATTTCTTCATACAGTTTGATCCGGATGGTGTTATTCCGAGGTCAACCTTTGTTGTATACTTTATTCAAGATATTATACCCTACGTTGTTGAGTGGGATTATTTGTGGAACTATCAAACAACCAGTAATAAAGGTTACGGTATTTTCCGCGCTCTTAATAATCAAATTAACCGATGGATGTATTTGAAGAAATTTGCGTTAAAAGCAAAGCTTTCTAATCAAATATTTGTTAATTCTGAAACCACTAAGGTAGACGTCATTAATAATTTAAAGATAAAAGAAAACAAAATTAAAATGATTCATCTTGGGATAAATCATTATGAAAACAGTAATATATTAAAAAAACAAAGTATAAAAGCATATAAACACACCTCCTGGGGCTATATCAAAAATAGGGAAACCCTGAAACTAAAAGATCCTTATATTTTATATGTTGGGGGTGCAGATTCCAGGAGAAAGATTGAAGATTTGATTTCATGTTTCAATATACTTAGGGCTCGAGGAGAAAGAATTAAACTAGTTTTAGTTGGAGACACTATGCAAGGTCCTAATAATATTAGCAACGACAAGGTTAGGGCGAGTCTACTGAACTCATCATACTTAAAAGATATTATTTTTCTGGGTTTTGCCAAAGAAGATGAATTAAACTGGTTATACAGAAACGCTTTATGTTTTGTGTTCCCTAGTAAGTATGAAGGTTTTGGGATCCCTATTCTGGAGGCTATGAGTTATGGGATTCAAGTTATTTGTTACAGGAACGACGCCACGCTTGAAGTCGGACAATCACTTCCTATTTATGTAGAAAATGTACTGGATATGGAAGAAAAGATTAAACCTCTAATCAATTCTGCGAAGGAGAATAAGATAAAAATAGTGCAAAAAAACATTAATTATTCCAAAAATTATAGTTGGTCTTTAACCTCAAAAAATATTTTGCAAAATTTAGAGGAAAAATATGAACAATACATTGAAAAATAACCTTAAAAACTCAGCACTAGGTTCAATGTTAAAAATCTTTTTATATTTAGTTAAATTACCCAAAATAGTAAAGCAGTTAAATAACGATATTCAAAATATAAATGGTTCTATTGTTGATTTAAGTGGCCTAATTACTGATTATGGCATTAATCTGAAAAGAATTAAAAATAATGTATTAGATCAAGATTCAAAATTAAATTCATTAGATATTAAAATATCAGAAATATATAGTAATCAGATATCTAATAAGGTTGCTGTAGATACTTCAAGAAAAACAATTATAAATAATACCATGTCCGATAACCCACAAAATGATAGATTTTATAAAGAATTTGAAGATAAATTTAGAGGATCTGAAAAGGACATTATCGACAGATTAACCGAATATTTACCCATTTTAAAAAACATACCAAAAAAAACAAAAAAATACCCTGCTCTAGATATCGGATGTGGAAGAGGAGAATTTTTGAGTATTTTAAAAGCGGCAAATATTAAGCCTGTTGGCGTAGATATAAATGAAGAAATGATAAAAAGAGTAAAAAGCCAAGGTTATGTAGCCCACAGGTCAGATGCTCTAAGCTATTTATTAAAACAAAAAAGTGAATCAATTTCTGTAATAAGTGGGTTTCATATTGTAGAACATATTCCGTTTGAAGTTTTATTAGATATTTTCAAAGAATGTTATAGAGTAGTAAACAGAGAAGGTTTAGTAATATTTGAAACTCCTAATCCTTATAATTTGGTTGTTGGGTCTTCTTCGTTTTATCTCGACCCCTCTCACATAAAACCAATCCCTCCTGATCTATTATCCTACGCCCTAGAAAGTAGCGGTTTTCATTGTAAAATATTACCATTACATCCTGTGATTAAAAATATTGACCATCCTGACCCTATAGTTAGAAGCATCATGGGAATGGTTTATGGACCGCAAGATTATGCCATTCTAGCTAGCAAAAAACCTTTTAACTTAATCCAAGAGTAGGTATATTTTTTAATTCTGTTATCTAACAGAGTTTATGGTGAGCTTATAGCCCGGATCAATAGGATAGGGCAAGTGTCTATCTTTAGCAATTCTAAACTTTTTAGCATCATCCCACCAGTCGGCAACGGTTATACTATCTTCATGCAATATGGCAGAATCTAGTACATAATTGCCGTCGCTAAGTATGTTGGGAATCCGCCAATTGACAACTCTATTATTTCCAGACTTTATGAGTCCTACCTTTACTTTTTCTATTTTGGTATTGGTTCCTAATACTTCAACGCCCGCACTGTCTCTAACTCGTATTCCTATTATAGGGTTCTCAATTTCTTTGTTAGCTTTTATGTGTTGAATAATTTCTAAATAATTCTCCGTAACATTAACTTCAACCTTACTAGTAATAATGAGTCCGTTGCCCCATCGTTCCCCGTGCCCTTCGTTATTATCAATATTTTCTGTCATAAACATTTGGGTATATTTTGACGCTATTTCATCAGCCTTTCCTACAGACACCAACACGCTGTCTTCTATAAACGCTACCCTGTCACAATATTCGCGAATAGCTGACATATCGTGGCTTACAAAGACTACGGTTTTTTTGTTTTTCTTTAGTGTTTTAAAGTAATCAAAACATTTACGCTGAAAATCCGCGTCACCAACCGCCAAAACTTCATCAAGAAGAAGAATGTCCGCATTAGCTCTGACAGCCATCGAGAAAGCAAGTCGAACTTGCATACCTGACGAATAATTTTTTAGTTTTTGATCCATGAAACGTTCCAGTTCGGCGAATCGTACAATATCGTCATACATAGCATCTACTTCCTTGGTAGAAAAACCCAAAACTGCACCATTTAAATAAACGTTGTCTTTTCCGGATAATTCAGGATTAAATCCAACTCCTAGTTCAATAAAAGGAACTAATTTTCCGTTTGTATAAACCTTCCCCTTACTAGGCTGATAGATATTAGCTAAAATTTTTAATAAAGTGCTCTTACCACTTCCATTTCTCCCTACAATTCCAAAGAATTCTCCTTTTTTTATATTAAAGGATATACCTTTTAAAGCATGCTGGATTTCTTTTTTTATAGTAACCCTACGAAACATACTAGTAAAAATACCCTTTATTGTGCCTTTTTTCTCGTGAACTAAGATGAAATCCTTATACACCTTATCCACTTTAATAACTACTTCGTTATCCATCTTACACCTCCTCCGCAAAAGCACTCGATCTTCTTCTAAAGTAAGTGCTGGTTAGAACTAACAGAACCAGGGTTATACCAATTGGGATAAGCCAAATCCATTTATCTCCACCATATATGTTAGATATGGTTTCAGTAGAATGCGTAATTAAAACATATCTTGAATCCTGAATCACTTGAGCAAAAGGATTAAGAATCATAAATTTAGCGAAACTGTGGGGTATTCTTGACAAAGGATATAGGATGGGCGTTATATAAAATGCAGCCTGAATTATTACTTCCCAAATATAGGAGATATCTCTATATCTAACAAATGCAGCACTTAAAAAGAAGGCAGCAGTTAAGGCTATTAATATTAATTCAAGTACTAGCGGAATTAGAATTAGTGCTTGCCAAGAAACAGATACGTGACCAACAATCATGAAAATAACTATGACTACGGAGGTAAGAACAAGATTAATTAAACCAGAAGCAAGAACCGAAAGAATGATTACATATTTTGGAAAATTAATTTTACGAATTAAATCTCCCTTACCAACAATGGCCGTCACACTACCCATTGTTACTTCCACAAAGAAGTTCCAATAAAGAAGTCCCAGTAGCAAATATACTGGGTAGTGAGGAACTCCATTGCCAACTTTTAAGAACTTAGTGAAAACAAAATATAGAATTACAAATAGTAGCAGAGGTCTTAGGAGCGACCAGACATATCCTAGTATTGAATTTTGATACCTGATTTTAAAATCAGTACGTACTAATTCCCTAAGAAGAATTAAAGAATACCTATATTTTTGTCTGAATTTTCCCATTTATCTTTTATTATATCTATGTCTCAGCGCTAGAGCAATCTTAAAATCATCATTTATGGGTTATAATAACAATGATTATGAAGAGTGTTTTAGTCACTGGGGTTAGCGGTTTTGTTGGTAGACATCTTGTTAACGAGCTTGTTGATAATAAATATGCTGTTTTAGGTGTTGGTAGAGGAAGTGTTGATATTAAAGGTTTAAACGAGTACTTTGACCTTGATTTAGTAGATCCTAAAAATATCAACAAGATCGACTTTAGCAACGTATGTAGTGTGGTTCATTTAGCTGGTCTTGCAGCCGTTGGTCCTTCTTTTAATAACCCTGTTCTTTATTTAAATACAAATCTGGACATAGAATCTAATATTTTTGAGGCTTGTATAAAGCAGGATGTTCGCCCATTATTTTTAATTATAAGTAGTGGTAGTTTATATAAACCAGACCAAAAGCTTCCGTTAAGTGAAAAGAGTAAGATAGAGGCTCCTTCCCCTTATGCTGTTAGTAAGATTGGACAAGAAGAGCTCGCTAAGTATTATCGTAAGAGAGGTTTTAAGTGTATTATCGCAAGACCTTTTAACCATATTGGGCCCGGACAAGGATTAGGCTTTATTGCTCCAGATTTTGCACATCAAATTTATAACAATATTAAAAATAACCGAAAAGACTTTTTGGTTGGAAATTTAAATGCAAAAAGAGACTATACAGACGTTAGAGACATAGTAAGGGGGTATCGTCTTCTAATTGAAAAGGGTGAAGATGGCGAAACATATAACCTGTGTTCTAGTAAATCATATTCAGGTCATTCAATTTTGAATAAGATGTTAGCTTTAGCAAATGTAGACTTTAAGATTATTAAAGATCCCACTAAATATAGGTCTGTTGATTATGAAGATATATATGGGTCTTTTAAGAAAATACATGAAACTACCGGATGGAAACCAAATTTCGATTTAGACACCTCCATAAAAGATATTATGGGTTATTGGAGCGACCTGGTTTAATTTTTCTTTGATTCGAGGTTAATATCGTGCTTTACCATCATTTTTACAAGAGATGGAAAATCCACTTTTCTTTTCCAACCTAGTACTTTTTCTGCTTTAGCTGGATTTCCAAGCAATAAATCTACTTCCGCGGGCCTTAAAAAAGCTTTGTTTTGTTTGACATAAGGCTTCCAGTCGTTTACGCCAACCTCTTTGAATGCGAGTTCCAGAAAATCTTTAATTGAATGGGTTTCTCCTGTTGCCAAAACATAGTCGTCTGGCTTATCTTGCTGGAGCATTAACCACATCCCTTCAACATAGTCTCCTGCATATCCCCAGTCTCTTTTAGGGTCAAGATTTCCTAGTTCAATATATTCTTGTTTACCAAGATGTATTCTAGCTACAGCATTACTAATCTTCCTGGTTACAAATTCTAGCCCTCTTCTTGGTCCTTCATGGTTAAATAAAATTCCACAACTAGCATGTATACCATAGCTTTCCCTGTAGTTCTTGGTTATCCAGTGAGCATAGAGTTTAGCAACACCATACGGGCTTCTAGGATGAAATAAAGCATTCTCATCATATCCCTCGCCTGGCCTGTTATAGTTGAGTCCGCCAAACATTTCAGATGTTGAAGCCTGATAAAATCTTATTTTATCTTTTCTTCCACTAAGCCTAATTGCTTCTAGTAAGTTTAATACACCCAGGCCCGTAACCTGACCAGTTAATTCTGGGTTCTTGAACGAATATCCAACATGACTTATGGCAGCTAAATTATATACCTCGTCTGGTTTAGAGAGCTCTAGAGCTCTTATTAAAGAAGATTGATCTATAAGATCTGCTTCTATTAATTCAACACATGGAAACTCTTTTTCAATCAACTGTTTTTTAGGATTCTGTTGACCTCTAATAATGCCGTATATTTTATACTTTTTACTATGCAGAAGTTCTATTAAATGGCCTCCATCTTGGCCCGTTATGCCTGTTATTAAAGCAATTCTATTACTCATCGTCTCGTTTCTCTTCCAAGCAAAGCCTTCCTATTGGGTTAACCATTTCATGAAGTTCATCAGTTGTCATATCTTTTTCTTCTGCCAAATTTCTTCTGTATTCCTCTAGGGCCCCTGAATAGTAATTGATTGCATCTTTTGGATCTTTTCCTATTTTTGTGGCAAAGTCTGTTATTGAACCTGGACTTTCGATAGACATAAAAATAACCTCCTTAATTGTTTGTTTTTATTATATATTAAAACCTTTATTTATATTAGAGTAGTGTTGTGTTTTAATAATACAAATGAAGGTAGTAATCGACGCAAGAGAGTCTGGCACTTCGACTGGCCGATATATCGATAAATTAATTGAATATTTAGCTAAACTAGGTCCGGATTTAAAGATTATAGTCATAACTAAGTCCCATCGAGTTGATTATTTAAAAAGTATTGCTCCTAAATTCGAAATTATAAGATCAGACGTTAAAGAGTTTACTTTTAAAGAACAAATTACTTTATTAAAACAAATTCAGTCACTTAGGCCCGATCTTGTCCATTTCGGAATGGTTCAACAGCCCATATTCTATCCTGGATTGGTTGTTACTACCGTTCACGACCTAACTACTCTTAAGTTTAATAATCCAGACAAGAATCCACTTGTTTTTAAGTTTAAACAAATCGTATATAAAGAGGTTGTTAAGAGTGCTCTAAAAAAATCAAAAATTGTAATTGCTCCCTCTATTTATACTAAGTCTGATTTAGAACAGTTTTCGGGTATAAATCCAGACAAGATTAGAGTTATTTATGAAGCGGCTGACAAGATTATTGATCCAGCCAAAAAAATTAAATCTTTAGAAAATAAGCCATATATTTTTTATGTTGGAAGACCCACTCCTCATAAAAACTTGAATCGATTAGTTGATGCGTTTGATTTGATACAAAAGAAAAAACCAGATATTAGTTTGGTTTTAGCTGGAAAAACAGACTCTAATTATCGACGACTAAAGGATTATGTTAAAAAACAAAAGGTCCAAAACGTTATATTCTTAGGTTTTGTTGAAGAAGGAGAGCTAAGGTGGCTATATGAAAATACCCTAAGCTACGTTTTTCCATCTCTAGCCGAAGGGTTCGGTTTACCTTCACTTGAAGCTATGGCTCAAGGAGCTCCTGTAGTGTCTAGTGACGCTACTTGTTTGCCAGAAATTAATGGTAAAGCAGCAGTTTATTTTAATCCTAAAGATGTTAACGATATGGCCGAAAAAATAGAATCAGTTATTAGTAACAAAACCCTAAGAAAAGAATTAGTCCAAAGAGGATATAATCAAGTAAATAAGTACTCCTGGACTAAAACAGCTCAAGAGACTCTTAATGTATACAACTCGGTGCTGAAGAATTAGTCCTTATACTTTAAGACTATGTGTCGGTCTCTTCCCTCACCAACAGACTCGGTTTCAAGACCATAGTCTCCAGCTAATTTATGGATGATTCGTCTATCGGCAGGGTTCATGGGTTGAAGCTCCATGTCTTTTTTGTCTTCCTTAACTTGTTTGATCCATTCTTCGGCCTTTTCAGCTAATCTATCGGCTCTTTGTTTCTTATAGTCGGCGACATCCACATTGACCCTGAAATTGGCATAAGAATTGTTTTTTAGGGCTGTGGAGGTTAAGTATTGAAATGATCTCATGTTCTCACCTCTTTGACCTATTAAAAAACCATTTAGATGGGTGCTTGGGATATTAAGTTGGATCACTTCATCTTCGCTAGTGGCATAAACATCTGTGTTTAAACCAAAAAAAGACAAAATGTCTTCCATGTATTTTTTAGCATAAGCTATGGCTTCTTCCATTGATTCGTTCATTTTTTCCTCCTTTTATTCTTGGGGTTCTTTTTAGTATTTTTATTAGGAGATTTCTTTTGCTTGTCGGTTTCAACAACCTCGGCTTCAGGTATTTTTTTTAGATCTTTTTTGTTTCCATCGGCTATTTTTTCAATTTCTTCTTCGTCTTCTCTTAGAGCAATTGATTGCTGGATTAAAGCTATTAATCCACTAGCTAACCAATAAAGACTTAGGTCGGCCGCTAAATTAACGGTAAATAGGAATATCATAACGGGGAGAATATAGCGCGTGCTTTTTCCAACGGCGGCGCTTACTTCACTTTGATCGGCTTGTTTGCCTTGTCCGGCTTGTTTTAAGATTTCTCTTAATCCTTTTTGGTCCTTGGAGGTAGGAAGCAGTTGTTTACTCTGATAATACTGAACGATTACACTTAAAACGACTATTACCATGGCGGGCCAATAAACTCCAGCGTTACTAATAGCGGCCTTGGACAAGTTGACCACCCCAAACAAAGTGTTGTCGAAATGGTGAATGTTTGTGGATAAATATTTTATATAGCTTAAGTGTTGAATTGAACTATATGAAAAGCTAACAATATTCTTAGGATTGGATATTACTCTTTCTATTCCGCTATATAAACCTATTAAGACTATTATTTGAACAATAAATATTGGCAACGTAGCTACAGGATTAATTCCCTGTTCTTTATATAGCTCCATTGTAAGCTGAGTTTCTTTTTGTCGGTCCCCCTTAGTGGCAGCTTTTATTTTTTTTATTTCAGGCTGAATCTTGCGCATTACTTTAGCTTGATGAAGCTGTTTCTTTAAAAGTGGCCAAAGTATTATTCGAATTAAAATCGTGAAGACTACTAACGCTATCCCAAAATTATGCCCAGGTATAATGGCATAAATCAAAACCAATAAATTAAAAAGTGGCTTTACAATAAAGGTTGTAAACATTAAGCTTTTGTCTCCTTCTTAGCTCCTAGTTTATCACGGATTGAGTCATTTTCAGACAAGACGCCGGCTTTTTTCAAAAGATCCATAATAATTTGCTCTAGCTCTTCACTTTTTGTGTTAGCAAACCTGTCGCTGTAGACACTAATTATTAAGCTTGAGTTCTTATCAATATTGGTTAGGTTTTTGCGAATTATTTCGTATACCCTTCTTCTTATGCGATTCCGTACTACACTAGATTTATGAACTTTTTTACTAATTACTACCGCAACCAAAACCCCTTTATGCCTATTGTTTAGGTATCTAAGGTTTATTTGATCCTTACTAAAACTTTGACCTAATTTGTAGGCTTGGTTAAGACTGTTTCTTCCGTGAAAACGGTTTTTTTTAGCTAGCATAAAATAGAGCCTTCTTTATATTTAGATATAAACAAGCCTTAAAGTTGCCTACGGTTTATTTTTTAGGCGGAGAGCTTCTGTCTTCCTTTTTGACGTCTTCTCTTAAGAACGTTTTTACCGGCCTTAGAGGCCATACGCTTGAAAAAGCCGTGCTCTCTAGATCGTTGTCTCTTTTTTGGTTGATAGGTTCTTTTTGGCATTTACATATTGTACCTTATGGTTTGATTTAAAAAAACTTGTAGTGCTTTTTAAGTTGATAAATTTTACTATTACTTAGTAAAAATAACAATATTAATAAACTACGAAGGAGGTTTTTTTCCACTAGCTTTATATTATTATCCACAGATTAATAGATTGGATTTTTAGGTGTGTAAAACTTTTATGGGGTTTGTCTGATTTTTTGCTGAAAATATTTAACAACGCTTTTTTCTTGTGGAAAAGTTTTGTTTTTTGGTTTAATATTAACTCTAAAGATAGTCAAACAAAGGGAGAGGTATGCAAACTGACGGTCTGTGGAAAGCGGTGCTCGGCGAAATAGAGGTTTCTGTTTCAAAAGGAAGTTTTTTAACCTGGTTTAAAAATACCGACTTGCTTAGATATGATCAAGACCTCACGGTTGTTGGGGTTCAGAACGTCTTTATCCAGCAACAACTTGAAAAAAAATTTAAGGACCTCATTAACGAAACTTTAACCAAAAAAGGATATCCTTCCAAAAAAATTGAGTTCAAAATTATTACCTCTAAGTCAACTAAAATGATCTATGATGAACCCGTAATCTTAGAAGATGTTGCGGCTTTTGCTAACAATGAGGAGGCTGAGGTAGAAAAAGTAAATCTTAATGGTCTTTCACACTCTTACAGGCAGGGTTTAAATGAA
>JAJZYA010000011.1 GCA_021806285.1 bacterium
TGATCTTTTTTTTAGAAAAGTTCTAGCAATAAGACTAAAAAACGAAGCTTTCCTGCAAGGTTCTAATATGGCAATTAAGAAAGAACTATGGACGAAAGTAAAACCGAATACTTGTAGTATTGCGGGGATACATGAAGATTTAGATCTAGCAATCCATTCAACTGATCTTGGGGCTAAAGTAATTTTTGAGCCTAAACTGGTAGCGGGGGTGTCTCTTAGAAGGTATGAAACTAGTTTCCTGGATTTTTATAAATATATTAAAATAACCCCTTTTACGTATCGGTTTCATCATAAAAAAAGTGCTTCTAAATTTAATTTAATGTTTAGTGTTTTAATTTTAAGTTACTACATAATCCTGGTTGGACATTTAATTTATGATCCAGATACGTCCAGGGTATCCCTAATCAGGTTGTTCCATTATAAAAAGTCTAATCGTGTTGATCCGACCGTACATACGGATTAAGCGCTTTGCTCTAATCCTAAATGAGCAACGTTGCTTGTTACGGTTTGGACGATAGCCTTACCTAGCTTAACGCTTACAATTGACCCCGATGGAAAAGAGCCACTTTCACCGTCCGATTGATAAAGAATTGGTGCTTCATCTTTTGAGGTTACTTTAAATCTAACCTCATCTCTTTCATCGTGTCGAGAATAAAGTCCAAGAAAGGCTTTTGCTAAACCCTTCACAAATGTTGGGTAGTTTATTTCGCCTACGGCTAATTCTCCGAACTTGGGAGCAAAAAGGGAGTTCCCTTTAAATCTAACTAAACCTCCGGCCATTCTACTACCGTTAGTAAAAACATATTCCCCTACTTCTACTGGGGGTCTATCTTCATACTCTAAATCAAATAAATCAGCTTTTTTAATATTTTTTAATATTTCGAATAGTTGGACAGATTTTCTTGCAGCTGGGTTTAGTTTTTTAACACTTTCTCTAAATTCAGGTTTATTATATAGGCCTGCCATTCTAGCTGTAAATCCTAAGGCAAAATAAAGGGGCGATATTATATCGGTTTTATTATTAGGAGCATCTATGTCGGGGTGTTTAACGCTGATCGATAATGGTCTATGTGGTAGAGCTGGGCTAGTAAGCGTTTTTCTAAGTGTCTGAGCATAAAACTTAGGATGAACTTGTCTAGCAAAGTCACAGGCTCCACCACCACCTAGAGCATTTAATCTTAAGTTGTTATCTTCTAGGTTATTGATAGCGGTATATAAATTATGAACTACTCCATCTCCGCCTAACACTATTATTTCAGTCCCGGAGTTTATTTCACGAATTAACTGATTAGCTTCAGATTCATTTCGAGGTGAAGATACAAAATCCAGATCAAAGCCCTCTCTAGGACTTAATTTTTCTAATCGATTTTTAATCGCACCTGTAAATTTAGGATTAGCTGGATATGGATGTTCAGTTACCAAAACATTACGAGGTATATCACCTTGATTAAATATTGCCATAAAATAGTCTCTTAGTGGATATATTATATCATGTTATGTCTTAGAAATCGATGCCTTTATTGGCCAGGAACTTATCGTCAAAATGATGTTTTTCTTTGTTAATATTACTTAAAATATCCACTAAGTTCTTATATTCACTTGGAAAATTTCGACCAGTTAAACACAGGTTAGTTTTATCGGCTTTTAAAGTTATTAATTCTTTCAGGTCCTTCTTGGTTAAAAGGCCGTCATGAACAGCATTATTTATTTCGTCACAGATAACTAAATCGTATTGTCCACTCTTGACGAGTTTTAAGGCTTTTTGATATGTCTCTTTAGCGCTTTTAAGGTGATCGTTTGTAGATATTTTTTGATCACTTAGATCTTTAGCATTAAAAAAACCTTTTCCACCCTTATAGAAATAAAGGTTATCTTTATAGATGGTAGATATATCTCTAATGAATATATGTTCGCTTACGGGCCAATACTTAATAAATTGAATGAAAGCCACTTTCATTCTGTTTCCTAAAGCTCGACTCATTAATCCTAAAGCTGCCGAAGTTTTGCCTTTCCCTTCTCCAGTATAGACAATAACCACCGATTGTTTTGTTTTATAGTCTTCAAAACTCATGATGAAATTATCTCTTATTCAGAACTTTCATTCAAATAATCATCTTCTTGGATAGAGTCCCAAACTAAGAAATTTAGAAAATTCTTTAATTCCCTTAATTTAAGATCGCTAGCATACATTGAATAGTCGTAGACAACATCATTTAAAATGGAGTAATACTTATCCAAATAAGTATTTTTAAAAACAGTATCTAGGGCTTCTACTTCTTCTTTAGGTATTTCACCCATAAGATTAGAATAATCTTCTAAGAGTTTCTCTAAAGCTGGACCTTCCGAATAAGTAAAAAGTTTGGTGCGAATTAAAAATTCTTTTGCTATGTTTATAACAGGGGTGTGGTTATAAATATTTTGTGGTATAAGCGTGCTACCTGAAAATATATTAGGGTCAAAATTGTTGCTCGGATCAAAGCTAGAATTTAAAAAAGCAACTCTAGAACTGAATTCCTTTAGATCCAGAGTTGCGCCTTCAATGGGTATGATTTCACTCATTTCAGTCTCCCAATCTAATTGTACTGCAAATTGAAATAAAATCTAGATAAGACTATGAGCCTTTAGGCTTGCATCAATTTTTGGTCGATCGAATCCAACAATAATGTCTCCATCAATATCTAAAACTGGAATACCCATTTGTTTACTTTTAGATACTGCTGCTTGGGCTGCACTTGGATCCTTTTCTACGTCTAAATCCGTGAATTTGACGCCTAATTTATTTAAATAGTCTTTAGCAGCGTGACAAAAGCCACACCAGCTTGCCGTATATATTGTTACATCGTTATTATTCATAATATCTAGTATACTACTATATTTAGTAAAGTAAATACATTATTTATTGGAAGTCTTTGTTTCAGATTATAATCTTATTTGGAAACAATTATTGAACTAAAATATATTACCCTTCTTGAAATAGTCTTATAGATAATATATACTTTTCTAAGATGAAACAGACGAAAGCGCCACTTGTAGCGCCCTCGCCTCCTTCTAAAAAGAAAGAATCGGTGGCCAAGGGATCTGATCCAGGAGCTATTTTTATGGCTATGGTGCTCGATATGAGTTGGAAATTATTGATTGTATTTTTGGTCCCAGTTTTATTGGGAAATTATCTGGACTCAAGACTTAAAGAGTCCTATCTGTTTCTTTTAATCGGTTTTGGAGTTGGTCTAATTTTATCTATTTTAGTAATCTTTGATGTTTATAAGAAGGCTTCCGTAATACAATATAAAGGTGGTCACAAGAAATGAATGATTTATTTGCTAGTTCTGGTCCAGTAATTCATGTTGCTCCCGGTCAGGTCATGACTTTATTTGGACTTCCAATTACCAACTCCATTCTCTACGGCTGGATTTGTTTAGTTGTTTTAGTAATTACATTAATTATCGTAGCCCGTCGAATTACAATTAAACCTAAAGGTGGTCTAATTCAATTTATAGAGATTGCTGTTACTTTTATGGGCAACTTTGTAGAAAGTTCGTTTGAGGACAAAAAAATTGGACGAAAATATGTCCCCTATTTCGTTACTTTATTTTGTTTTATTTTGTTTAATAATTGGTTAGGGTTGTTACCGTTTGTAGGTGAAGGTTTTACTTCAAACGGTTTTCCACTTTTAAGACCATTTACAGGTGATCTTAATGCTACCTTTGCAATGGCTCTCTTTACCATGATTTTAGTTTACTATTCTTCTGTTAAGGAATCTGGTGGTATAAAAAAGTATTTAATGCATTTTTTTGTAGGCAGCCCTAAAAATCCTCTCTTTCTTTTAATTGGAGTTTTAGAGATGATAACGGACTTAACTAGAGTTATAAGCCTATCTCTTCGACTTTTCTTAAACGTTGCTATCGGAGAAATTGTTATTGCTGTATTTTCCTATTTAGGACATATACTAGCCCCTATAACCGCCTTGCCATTTACTTTAATTGAAGTCTTTATTGGTGCCCTTCAGGCATATATCTTTGCAGTCCTTGGGACAATGTATCTGGCTGTAGCCGTTAATCATGCTGCTGATCATCTATCTGAACCTGATGAAAAACCGGCTAGAAAATTAAAGTCACAAACAAAGGTGGCAACAAGTGAAGTTTAATAATATAATAAATGTAAAAGTAATAAAGGAGAATAAAATAGTATGACTTTTGCTGAAGCCATAAATACAGCCATTATTGGTAAAGGATTAATGATAGGTGGAGGTTTTATTGGGCCAGGAATCGGTATCGGTTTAATTGGTGGTAACTACCTTCAAGCTGTTGGAAGAAATCCAGAAGCTGCGAAATTCCTGGGTCAAGCTCTAATCTTCGTAGCTATTGTTGAGCTTTTCGGATTACTAGCCTTCGCTTCAATATTCATTGTTAAATAGGATTATATAAAGAGGTGTCTAATTTAATCATATTTGCTACTAGTTCAAGCGGTTTAGGAGCCCTAGGTGTAAGCGGCTCAGCTTTCATCATCCAACTTATAACCTTTATTTTGGGTTATTTGGTTTTAAGAAAATACGCCTTTGGACCTATTATTAAAGCTTTAAATGAGCGACGTAAATTGATCGATGAAGGTGTTAAGCTTGGAGATCAAATGCGGGAAAAGAATCAAAAGCTTGAAGAACAAATCAAGCACGATTTAGCCCAAGCACGAGTCAAGGCAGATCAAATAATAAGTGATGCCGAGATTAACGCTAAAGAACTTGTCTTAAAGGCTGAAAACGAGGCTCAGACCAAAGCTAGCTCTATAATTGAAGAAGCTGCTCGAAAGACTGAGCAGGATATGAAGCGAGCTAAAAGACAACTTGAAAGCGAAATCATAAGTCTCATTACTGAAGTATCTGAAGCCCTAGCTCAAGATAAAATTGATTCTAAGAAAGATCTTGATCTTATCAATAGATATATTAGGGAGCAAGAAAAAGTATGAAAACCTCTAGAGTTGAATTAGCTAAAATAATATCGGACAAGATTGATGGAGGTATTGCTCCTTCTAAACTAGCTAAAGAGATAGCAGCTTATTTATTAGAAGAAAGACGTATTAACGAATTAAACTCTTTGATCAGAGATGTTATTAAGTATCGAGCTGGCAAAGGTTTTAAAGAGATTGATGTAGTTTCGGCTCATGAGATAACTAAAGCTATTGAAATCGAGATTAAGAAATATGCAGGTAGTATTGATAAAAATACCAAGTCAGTGGTCTTAAATTCTAAAATTAACAAGAGTTTAATTGGCGGATTAAAGTTAGAAATAAACGCCTCAAAATTATTGGACTTAACTGTACGAGCTAAATTTAACAATTTTAAACAACTTATAAATCAAGGAAAGGTATAAAAGTGTCAGAATTATCCATTAAAGAATTATCCTCAGATATTCGAAAAGCAATCGAAGATCTTAAAAACAGACCCGAAATAGAAGAAGTCGGTATTGTTACGAGAGTTGGTGATGGTATTGCTTGGATCTATGGTCTAGTTAACTGTGGCTTTAGTGAAATGATTGAAATAGAGGGTCTTGACGGTAGTGTAGTGACGGCTTTTGCCTTTAACCTAGGTGAAGATGAAATTGGGGCCGTTTTACTTGGTGAAGATACTAATATTAAAGCTGGCGCTAAGGCTAAATTATCCGGTAAAGTTTTAGAAATACCAGTTGGAGAAGAGTTAATTGGCCGAGTAGTTGATCCTCTTGGAAATCCTTTAGACGGTGGAGCTAAGATCCAAACCAAAAAAACGAGTCGTGTTGAAAGAACTGCCCCAGGAGTTTTAGATCGTAAAGGTGTTTTTGAGCCTTTAATGACCGG
This sequence comes from bacterium, assembly GCA_021806285.1. Taxonomy (GTDB): domain Bacteria; phylum Patescibacteriota; class Saccharimonadia; order Saccharimonadales; family UBA4665; genus JAJZMH01. Next base: position 5,827 of record JAJZYA010000011.1, read on the forward strand.
TATTGTGGCAATTGATGCTATGGTTCCAATTGGTAGAGGTCAAAGAGAATTGATAATTGGAGATCGCCAGACTGGTAAAACAGCTATTGCAGTTGATACGATGATAAATCAGTTTAGACAAAAAACTGGAGTTATTAATGTCTATGTTGCAATTGGACAAAAATTATCTAAAGTAGCTGCTCTTGAAAGTCGACTTAGAAAAGAAGGAGTTATGGATCAATCTATAATTGTTGCTACTTCACCTGCTGATCCAGCTGCTATGCTTTATTTAGCTCCTTATTCGGGTTGTGCAATTGCTGAATACTTCCGAGATAATTCTAAGCACGCCCTGATTATTTATGATGACTTATCTAAGCACGCCGCTGCCTATCGACAAATGTCTCTACTATTAAGACGCCCACCAGGACGTGAAGCTTATCCGGGCGATGTCTTCTATTTACACTCAAGGTTGCTAGAACGAGCTGCTAAATTAAATGATGAATTAGGGGGAGGTTCCTTGACTGCTCTTCCTATAATAGAAACTCAAGCTGGAGATATTAGTGCTTATATCCCAACTAACGTAATATCTATTACCGATGGTCAGATTTTTCTAGAAACAAGCTTATTCTACCAAGGAATTAGACCAGCTATATCGGTTGGACTATCTGTTTCCAGGGTTGGTAGTAGTGCTCAAACCAAAGCTATTAAGTCTGTTGGTGGTGGTCTTAAATTGTCTTTAGCTCAATTTCGAGAACTGGCCTCATTCAGCCAATTCTCAACTGATCTTGATCCAGAAACTAGAAAGACAATTGAAAGAGGTCAACGTTTAACAGAACTTCTAAAACAGCCTCAGTATAGTCCCTACTCTCTTTGGCAAATGTACTCTATTTTGTTAGCAGCTACCGAGGGTGCTTTTGATAAGGTCCCTCTAAATAAGATATCTTTAGCGGTTGAAACCTTATTGTTTGAATTAAGCAATAAGCAATCCAAAGTTATAGATAGAATAAACAGCGGTGATAAACCAAGCGATGAGGATAATAAAGTTATTGTTAAAGTTGCTCAAGATATTGGACTAAGTTACGAAGAAATTGGTCTAAAAGATAATCCAAAGAAGGATAAATGAAGTTAAATGCCAAGTACTATTAATTTAAAAAGACGGATAACGTCGATCAAAAATACCAGCCAGATTACTAAGGCTATGGAATTAGTTTCGGCATCTAAACTTAAAAGAGCGCAAGACTATGCTTTGAGGAGTCGTGACTATTACGATCTCGCTCATGATTTAATTATGAGATTAAGTGCAATCGAAGAAACTGAAAGACAGCCCCTATTTGAAAAAAGAAAAATCTCTAAAAAACTCTATATTGTTATAACTTCAAATAGTGGTTTAGCCGGAGCTTATAATGCTAATGTTTTAAAAGAATTAACTAATCGTATTTTAGAAGATGGACAGAAAAGTATTAAAAATGAGGTCATTGTCATTGGTTCAAAGGGCGCTAATTTTGTTAGAAATTTAAAAGAGGTTGAATTAGTCGGTTTTTACCCTCAGTATGGCGATAACCCTAATACTGGAGTGATACTTCCTCTTTTGAATAGTATTATTGAAAAGTTTAAAGATAAAAAAGTTGATCAAATCGATTTAATTTACACTTCATTTAAATCTACTATTTCGCAAACAGTTACTGCTTTGCAACTACTCCCTGCTATTAAAATGGAGCCTAGTTCGACTGATAAAGTAACTAAATTTAGCAACTTTGAGCCAGATATAGAAACTGTTATCGAGCAGATTACGACTAGATTAGTCGAGGCTGAGATTTGGCAGGCTGTTCTAGAATCATTGGCGTCAGAGCATGCTATGAGAATGATGGCCATGAAAAATGCATCAGATAATGCCAAAGATTTGATCGAGGATTATACATTAGAATTAAATACCATTAGACAAGCCAGTATTACGCAGGAACTTGCTGAGATAAGTGGTGGCGTTGAAGCTTTGAAAGGATAAAGGAGGATTATGAAAACAGCATTAAAAGAAAACCAAGGTACAATTACTCAAATAGTTGGTGTTGTTATTGATATTGAGTTTGGTAGCGAGAATTTACCAGCTATCTACAACGCTTTAGAAGTAGAACTAAACGGCCAAAAAATAGTTTTAGAAGTCGCTCAACATTTAAGTGAATCAAGTGTTAGAGCAATTTCCTTAAGTTCTACTGATGGACTTGAAAGAGGTTCTGTTGTAACTGATACTGGTAAACCTATTTCAGTTCCAGTAGGAGAAGAAACTTTAGGACGCATGTTTAATGTTACTGGTCAGCCTATTGACTCTAAAGGTGGTTCATTCAAAGATCATTCACCTATTCATAGGACTCCCCCTTCTCTTATTGATCAATCTGGGAAGGTAGAAATTCTTGAAACGGGAATTAAAGTTATTGACTTGATTTGTCCTATAACAAAAGGTGGAAAAGTGGGTCTTTTTGGTGGAGCTGGTGTTGGTAAGACTGTTTTAATCCAAGAGCTAATTAGTAATATTGCTAAGTTCCATTCAGGTTATTCGGTTTTTGCTGGAGTTGGTGAAAGAACTCGAGAAGGAAACGATCTTTATCATGAAATGGAAGAATCAGGAGTTTTAAAAAATACTGCTTTGGTCTTTGGGCAAATGAACGAACCTCCTGGAGCTCGTTTAAGGGTGGGATTGTCTGGCCTAACAATCGCTGAAGGGTTTAGAGATAAAGGTAACGATGTCCTTTTGTTTATAGACAATATCTTTCGATTTACTCAAGCTGGTGCTTAGGTTTCAGCTTTGCTTGGAAGATTACCATCGGCAGTAGGTTACCAACCTAACTTAGCTCAAGAAATGGGTGCTTTGCAGGAAAGAATTACTTCAACTAAAAAAGGTTCTATTACTTCCGTTCAAGCTGTCTATGTTCCAGCTGACGACTTTACGGACCCTGCCCCAGCAACAACCTTTGCTCACCTAGATTCTACAATTGCGCTTTCTAGAGCTTTGACTGAGATTGGTATTTATCCTGCCGTTGATCCTCTCGACTCCAGTTCCACTATTCTTGATCCTGAGATTGTTGGAGAAGAACATTATAATGTTGCTCGAGAAGTTCAAAGAGTTCTCCAAAGATATAAAGATCTGCAAGATATCATAGCAATTTTAGGGATGGAAGAATTGTCCGAAGAAGATAAGAAAACAGTAGATCGAGCACGTCGTATCCAAAGATTCTTATCTCAGCCTTTCTATGTGGCTGAGCAATTTACTAATAATCCTGGTAAATATGTAAAATTAAGTGAAACTATTACCGGTTTTAAAGAAATCCTTGAAGGTAAACACGATTCTAAACCTGAAAGTGCCTTTTATCTCAAAGGTTCTATTGCAGATGTTGAAGAGGCTTTTAGGAACCAAAAATAATGTTTAGATTTAAGTTAGTCGCGCCAAGTGGCACTAAATTTGATGCAGATGTTCACGAAGTCATCTTACCTACCTTAGATGGTGAAATAGGTGTTTTAAGTGAGCACATGCCTTTAGTTAGCGTTGTAACGACTGGAGCTATCGTCGTTCGGCATAATGAAAAAGAGAACGATTATAATAGAGACTTCTTTGCTACTACGGGTGGTGTAATTGAAGTTAGTGATAATACTTTAAGGGTTTTAGTTGATGAAGCCGACCATGCCGATTCTATTAATGTCGCCGAAGCTAAGGCGGCTTTAGAAAGAGCTCATAAATTAAAAGCTGAAGCTAAGGATCAGATTAGTTTAAACAAAGCTCAAGCTCTAGTTGATAGACATAATGTTAGACTAAAAGTTGCAAACTTAAGACGTAGACATCAAAAATAGCTTATCTTCTAACTTCGATCTTATCGGCATCGACACCAAGAGCTAGCATGATACCAATGGAATCTATCAAATCGGCTATTTCAACCTTCTTAATGTCTAAGGGGATGATATCGCTTAAACTTTTCATAATATCTATAACTGCCCATCCGTCCTGGATGTAGGCTGGATTTTGATTCTGGTTGGCTAAATTAGTATCTAAGGAAGTGTTTCGTATTAAGTTATAAACACCGCTTTTTGACTTATGTGATCCTAGTACAACGACACCAGAAGTACCTAGTTCAAGTGATTTTTTAACTAATTCTCTGCCCGAAACAGTTAAAGATCTAGCCATAGCTTCATGGGCTTTTATTATAGCGTTAGCATCGTTTAGTTCTTGTTCAGAATCGAAAAGTTCAGGTCTTAGATTTTGGGCAATACTTAATATTTGATCTCTATTTTGACCAATAGAGTTACTTATTATTTGGCGTTTTTGAGCAAATCCGCAGCCAACATTAACTATGCTTTGATCATTAATATCAATGTCATGATGTCCATTTTCGTTTTTATCGTCACTATGAACACTTATTTCATAATTGCGCGATAGCATTAAGGGAATTAAACTATCCACGTTATCCATGAAATTAGAAGGAGTTAAGCTAGGATCTGAGGAAGTAATTAAGACACTTACAAGGTATGGAGTATATAAGGCTCCTCCGAAAATATGAATACATTCGTTTGGATATGTTAGTTCACGGTCATCTCCGCAAGTAATTAAAGAGCTCGTTAAATCTACAGGGACAAAAGGAAGGGCCTCAACTTGGTATTGGGCTTCTAAAGTATCGTTCATATTAATTCCTTCTTGTTTAACCACTTTGTTCTACTGTGACTTTAATCACATTATTTTAGTTAAATATGTTAAATTTTTCAAGTTAATTTTAATATGTTGATAGTAAGTTATTGTCATGAGGAATGATATAGAGATACTATCTGCAGGCCATAATAGATCTTACGAGGGATTTTTAAGTCCTTTAGGAGTTGATGATTATGTTAAAAAACTAAGACTTATCAATGACAATACTTTGGATCTTTCTATTTCTGCTCTTAGGGATGCTCCAAATTTTGACCTTACCGGTTTTATTGTTGAAGTAAAAAGTCATCAAGAAGCTGTCTTAAGTAGAGATTATTTAATTGGCTTGTCACTTGCTCGTGGCTTATTAATGTCTTCTTTACCAGAAAACATAGGATTACCTGAAGTTAACGTCTTAAATATTCGAAAATATAATGAGCTTGCAGAGATTCTTGAATCTGGTAAGGATTTTAATTTTCGAAAGGCGTATTATTTTGAAGATATATATAAGGCTTTAACTAGAGAAAGTAAGGTAGTTCGAGAAATGGATCGATCTGTAGTTAGAAAAGGATACGTGGATTTCTTTAGAGTCCTAAAAAGGCTGGAAGTATACGATAGGTATTAAAATATTTCTTAGAAACATTGATGGTAGATGGACCTTTATTGACGTAAAGAATAGTACGTTAATTTCAAGGTTTTAACTTTTTGACCATAAGTGGTCATGAAAAGTTGGCTTTAATAATGCTAAGCTTAATTGTATTAACGCTTTAGTCTATCATAAAAACTATTTACAAAATGGTTAAATAAGGATATTCTAAGTTCATTATAACTAAAGTGGAGGTAAAAAAATAAATGGTAAAAAAAGGAAAAATAGCTGTAGTTTTAGCTGAATTTCTTGGTACTGGATTGTTTACACTTTTAGTACTAAGCGTTCAACGTTCTACTATTGGAGTGCCGTTTTTCGTCTCAATGATAGCTGCACTAGCAATGGTAGTTTTAGTGTTTACGTTTGGAAGTTCTTCGGGAGCTATTCTTAACCCAGCTGTAGCATTAGGATTATGGACAGTTCGAAAATTACAAACCCTAACAGCTCTTGTATATATTGGTGCTGAGTTACTAGGCGCTTGGGCTGCATATTATATCTATACATATTTAATCAATACAAAACTTACTCCAATTGGAGGTCATTTTACTGGACGAATTCTTGTTGCTGAGGCTATTGGTTCAGGAATATTAGGACTTGCTTGGGGAGCAGTAGCTTATAAAAAATGGAGTAATTCTATTAAAGCTCCTGTAGTTGGTATTGCCACTATGCTTGGTATGATTGTAGCTTCAACAGCTGGTATTGGTTTGATCAATCCAGGACTTGCTCTTGGTGTACGAGCTTGGGTTTGGGGAACATACGTTCTTGGACCAGTAATTGGAGTATTAGTTGGTGTAAATCTTTTCGGACAATTATTTGCAACCGATAAAGAATTAGCAGCCGCTAAATCTGAAGCAGTTTCAATGTTATCTCCTTCAGTTGCTAAAAGTGCTCCTATTGTTAAATCGAGCCCAGTTAAAAAGACTTCCAAATCTTCAACTTCTAAGAAAACAACTCGAAAAACTACCAAGAAATAATATTTTTAGTAGTTCAAAACATTATAAAAACCACCCCAAATTGAAGGGTGGTTTTTTTATATCTTGTCATTAATTAAATCATTCTCAAAGCTGGTGATACCTTTAAGAGTTTTTGGATATTTAGATGTATCTGGAAAGTTTAAGTTATTAATATGTTGCCAGACTTTGGTTATTAAGATTTTAATCCTTTCTTCTTCACTAGCTTCTATATTTAGGTCTAGACTAATAGTTTTATGAGGATCTTGATTAATGAAATCTATTCGAGCTTCTATATCTTGATAGGCACTAAATTGTTTAGAGTTTTTTATTAGTAACAGATAGAAATAAAGCTGTCTTCGATAGTCATATAGATGATCAATGCTAGTCCATTTATGGTAACTTTTTTCTGAGGTTTTATAATCTATAATTATTAACTTGTCTTTTGATTTACTTATACGATCGATCTTACCGCTAATTAAGCAATTATCTATTTTAATGTCTTCTTTAAAGAAGCTTAACTCCGTCTGGTCATCTTTCGAAAATTTATCTTTATATTTATTGATATAATTTTCCAAAGCTATACTTCCCTTAAGTTTAAGGTTTTCTTTTTCTGTTTCAGTAATTTTTTGAGATGCTAGTCTAATCTTGTAGTGATCTATTAAATCCTTTATTGGAGCAAGTTGATTAGTATCCTTAAAGTTATTTATGAGCCATTCCAAGCTCTCGTGGATGAGATTTCCGTAAATTAAGGGTATTGATTTCGAAGAAGGATAACCCAGCAAGTGTCGATAGAAGAAGATTTGAGGACCTTTGTCGTCTATGTCTAAAAAGTCGTTTAAAGCAGTCGGACTGAGTTTATATTTTTCGATACGTTTTTGTAAGTACGAATTGATCGCTATATTAGGTTGAAAAGGCCTATATTCGGCTTTCCAAGAATCCCTAAGAGTAGAAGTTTTAATACTTTGTTCAGGTCGTTTAATTACGGGGTCTTTAATGAGAGGACTCAAGGCCTCGTTGTCAGAAATAGTTTCTTCCATATAGCTTAAGGGGGTCATCATTTTATTAGAAGAGTCATAATCATAACTTAGGATATTAAGATTGTATTTAGCTCTAGACAACGCTACATATAGGACTCTTAAACGTTGATCTTTATTTGGTTGGTCAAAGTTTCTAATATAGCTTAAATTTGGTGGTAGACTTATTTTATTATTGTCTTGACGGAACTTTTCGCCCCAAAACTTATCGTTTGCGGACAAAATGTAGACGTTGTCAAACTCTAAACCTTTTGAACTAAAGGCCGTCATAACTTTAATATTGCTAATCTCTTTATAGCTAATAGTATTGGTTAGTTTCTGATCGTTTTCTTTTAACTCGTCAATAAAATCTATAAGATCTTGAATCGAAATAAAGCTTTTAGGGACGGGGTAATATTCATCTAAATGATTTCTTAAAGATTTAAGATTTGCAAAGAGTTCTATTTCTAAATATTTATTTTCGGCTTTCGATAAGTGATTTAAAAAATTAGATTTATAGAACTTATTATTATCCAGCTCAATAGTTTCAAGACCTATCAAATAATCGATTATTTGATCGTAAGGTAAAAGATCAATTTTTGAAGAAACCTTGATTAGAAATTTAAAGAAATCATTAGTTTGTTCTAAGTTTAAAGAAACGTCGGACCATGGAGTATGATTGTCTTTTGATTGCCAAGACATTTGCCAAATTAACTCTGTTGGGAGGTTTAAAAACTCAAAGTTTAAAACTATTGGCATTAAGTAATTAATCGAATGATGATCCTTTTGTTTAATAGCAATAATTGTTTTTGCTAAATATACTAATTCCATAAAATATTGATTTTCTAAAATATTTTCTCTTTTCTCGTAATCAATAGCTAAGCCCTGCTCTTCAAGAAGATTGGCTATTTTCTCTAAGTCTCTATGTTTGGTAGATATGACAGCTGAATCATTTTTAGTGTTCTTTTTAAGCTCATTACTTAACCAACTATTTTGTTCTAGTTCAGTTTTAAAATGGAGTCT
>JAJZYA010000012.1 GCA_021806285.1 bacterium
ATCTATTCACCATTAACCTGGTTAACACCTGGATACAGCCCATCTCCACTAGTTCAATCAATAACTAGCTTACCACCAATCGCAAATTAGGTTAGATCAATCTATAGAAGTATCTATAGATGGGGTGGAAGAAAGATTTCTAGAGGATACGTAAGAAAAACACATTAGTTATATATAAGAATACATTAATTACAGCTTTGGGGTGATGGAGCTGATGAGGAGTTTCCGGGATATACTACAAAATTTTTACAGATGCTAGTATCAGATTGAATAGCTGAGGCTGGTACGTAGTTAGTGTTCCCACAATAAATATTGTCGCAAACCCGCTCTTGTAAACGCTTATATTGACCGCTTGCATATCCCGTTGAATCAATTAAGACTTGAGCCCCTTGCAATCCAACGGACTCAGATGAACCTTTTGAGGTAGCGGTAGCGCTTATAGAAACATCTGCTGGCTCATAAAATGGAATAAGATGAAGGTATATAGCGTTGCTACTAATCATAGAAGATACATCAACTGTAGTTGTACAGGCATAGATGCCTCCATTAGCAGGAGAATTTTGATTACAATTAACGTATATAACTTGATCATTCGATAATTTAGTGGTCTTATTGGATACTGTGGAGAAAGGGTTGGTTTGCTCCGGTTCAAGAAAGATCGTCGTCGCAGGATTAGTAAGGTTTGACAAAGATGCCAAGTCTACTTGTAAAACACCTGCTCCACAATTTGTTAGTTGCCAGGATGATAGGGGCGGGAGATTTGCTGCAAGGTTACTGTTGCTATTTGGTAGTGGGCATCCTCCAAAATTTAAATTTATAGGATTACCAGGAGCTACATGATACTCCCAACTAAAAGTAATTGTTTGAATGGGCTTAAGTGAGAAGCTTTCTACTGGAATAACTGTTCCTGTACCAGGTAGTAGATCTTGATATTGTAGATTTTGGGGGTCAGGATTAACAATCAAGCAAGAATAATATATTTGAGCTGGAGCACTACTTTCAGGGTTGGGGAATAATTGATTAGATTTACCGTTGACGTAGTAATGGGAATTGCAATTATTTCCTGGGGGCACCGGAAGACCTTTATTAATATATTGCGAAACAATATTGTAGGCATCATTTATTCCACTCTCAGCAGCATAATAGGCGTCTGTGGATAAAATGTTTCCTAGAGAATTTTTTTGTTCAATATTGGCGTCTATGCTAAAACCCAATACGATTAAGCCAACTAATATAATAGTAATTAAAGTTATAACAAAAGATGCATATCCATTATCCCTTATAATTGAATTTATTTGAGATATTTTTTTCATAAGCTTAATCTTAATTATTTATACTTGGTTCAATAGAATTTGTCAAAGATGATATAGAGCAGAAATTTAGCGAATAAGAAGAAGTGTTGCATTGGTACTTAAGTCCATCAGAGGTTAAGACTGGGTTTGGCATAAAATCGTTTCCGTATGCTACGGTGGCGGTGATAGTATAATATCCGTTGTTTTCATCAATAGCGAATTGGGAGAGCTGTTGATCTGTGGTCAATAACTCTTCTACCGAGCCTTTATTATAGGTACCACTTAGAGGAAGTCCCGACGTTATTTCAGGTTGACTCTTTGGACATGAAGAACTTGAATATCTTATTAGACCATAATCACCGCTAGAGTTTGTGATTTCATGGTCTAGATTGACTATATAAACATCCTGTCCAATACAAAACCAGCCATTGGGGTTTTTATAATTTATATTATGTATATTTTGTATATTAATCGTTCCCGGACTATTGTATTGAATATCTTGACTAATTTCTGAGACGATTCTTCTTGTAGTGTTCTGATTTTGAGACTCCACTAGCCCTTGAATATAGGTTTTGCTTATCCCTAGTATTGCTGTAGTTGTAATAAGCATAATAACTGCAAAAATAGCAGTTGCTATCATTAATTCAATAATTGTAAATCCTTTGTTACCTTCTGTCTTTTTCTTTGATTTGATTTTATCCATAATGATTTAATTAGATCGATAATTAAGTACAACCTGATTTCTATTGCTACCTGTAATAGCGCTTGTGGGCCAATTAACTGTTACGGTATAAGTATTAAATTTAGTATTTATGGTTTCGGTTCCAAAGGATGATGTCATATAATACGGTTTTTGTTTAATATTGACGCTGTAGTAATATGCGGTTGAAGCTGATTTTGGGGCAGTATTCATTATTATGGATGGATCGTTAACTGGTACCTTGCACCAGTATTGTTTACCGTTACCAATATTAGTGTCTAGTGTACCCACCAGAGGAATTAAATTAACAGATAAACATGCATATATGTCACCAGCAGTCCCACTATTAAATGCTTGATGGTTTTCTTTGTTATAGATTTTTAATTCTTCAATTTGGGACTGAGCAACATTTACCGCAATCGAGTGTTCATTGGCTGCTCTAATATTGTTCAATGACTGGTTGGATGTATAATAAGCTCCACCTAAAATCAAACCTAATATAGCCATCGAGATCATTACTTCGATAATCGTATCACCACTTAAGTTAAGTTTAATTATTTTTTTAGGTTTTAACATCCTGGACTTCCAAATAATTTTATAGTAACAGAACTAGGACTGTTATTACCACCAAATATTAAATCGGATGACTCATTATTGGTTCCGCTATTGAGACAAAGAATAATCCCATTCTGAGGATTTATAGGCTCTTGGTATTTACCTATACAAACAGTATTTATGTTATCGGTACAATTATTTAAATTTGATATTAAACTACTAATAACACTCGGTTTATTATTTAAGCTTGAATCGGGTATTGGAATTAGTTCAACCTGTAGTGAACCATTGTTTAAAATAGGGGTACCTGAGGTGCTAGATCCTTGATAGGCTTGTAATGATGTTCCAGAAGAATTTTCGCCATTAAATCCCGTAAAACTAATAAGCGCAAAGCTACCTATAGGTTGGGATCCTTGACAACCGGAGTTTGCGGAAGATAACTTTGATTCTAATACTCCCAAACATTTTATTTGAATACTTTCTGGAATTTGAAAGGACTGAGATATAAGGGGAGATACAGAGGGCATAGCTTGTGTTATATTAGTTGCTAATAAATTTGGATTTGACGTTTCGTGAGTCCGACCGAGAACTGTATAAACAGTATAGGTCTTAGCTTCAAAAGATACCACTTCACCCAGGAATGTACAACTACCCGAAGAACTCGGTGTGGTGCTTATTTCTGGTTGGGCTGAGCCAGCCAAGCAATAATGACCACTAGGTAGCTGATAGTTACCATTTAGAATATTAGTTAAGCTAAGACTTAAGTTATCTCTTAGTATATTTAAACCTGTTTTAAATTCCGTATTACCCTGTTTACCAATAATGGAATTGATTGTTACAGCGACCATTAGACCACTGATTGCTAGGAATATCATAGTTTCTATAATCGTAAAACCATTTCTTGATGTTTGATTTTTCTTTTTACCAAAAATCATAGCGTTATTATAGCATAAGAATAATGATAATTACCTCTGAATTTTTATGATAAATATTTGCGTCGTGATGGCGTTGGATGATAATATAATGCTTAAGTTAATAGAATATAATCAAAGGTCATAAATTAAATGATGAAACAAAGTCAAAAAAATAAAATAACGAGAGGTGGGCTATGGATTCAAAACCTCGAATAGAGCCTTTACTTGAAGAGGTAATTAAAAAGAAGGGCTCAGATATTCATATTCAGGTTGGACTTCCACCTATGATTCGAGTCGATAGCGCACTTTTACCGGTGAGCGGAGCAAGTGTTTTAACGGAAGAGATGGTCGAATCATTAATATTTTCTATAATGGATGATGAACAGAAACAGATTTTACTTAAAGATAAAGAATATGATTTTAGTTTTTCATTTGGTGACCTTGGAAGGTTCCGTGTTAATGCATTTCATGAAAGAGGGAATTTAGCTGCTGCACTACGTTTAATTCCAAATGTAATTCCAAGTTTAGAACAACTTGGACTACCCAAGATAGTTAATAAGTTTGCTGAATTTCCAAGGGGCTTAGTATTGGTAACAGGGCCTACAGGGTCTGGAAAATCTACTTCTTTAGCTTCTATAATCCATAAGATTAATTTTGAACAATCTAAACATATTATAACTATTGAAGATCCGATTGAATATGCCCATGTTTCTAAAAAATCTATCATTGTTCAGAGGGAAGTTCATTATGATACCTATTCCTTTGCAGCCGCCTTAAGGTCTGCCCTAAGAGAAGACCCAGACGTTGTTTTAATCGGAGAGATGCGAGATTTAGAAACGATTTCTAATGCGGTTACTATAGCTGAGACTGGACACTTAGTCTTTGCCACTCTTCACACTAATTCAGCAAGTCAATCAGTTGATCGAATGATTGATGTATTTCCCCCCCACCAGCAGTCCCAAATTAGAGCACAGCTGTCTAATATATTAATGGCTATTTGTTCTCAAAGATTAGTTCCAACTATTGGAGGTGGTCGTATAGCTGCTGCAGAGATATTAATAGCTACACCAGCTGTAAGAAATATTATTAGAGAAGGTAAGAGTCATCAGCTTGAAGCTGTTATTCAGACTGGCGCTGAATTCGGAATGCAGTCCATGGATCACACTTTAGTTAAATTAATTAAGAGTGGAACGGTAACTTACGAGGAAGCTAAAACTTATGCTGTTGATCTGGAAGAGCTAGACAGATTAATGCGGGACTAGAGATTATATGATAACTTATAAATACAAGGCCACAAGTAAAACAACAGGTAAGATGGTTGAGGATAAGGTTGACGCTCAAAGTGTTCAGGACGCATCTAGTATTATAAAAGGCCTTGGTCTTATTCCAATATCAATTGAGACTTTAGATAATAAAAGTATTTTAGGTGTCCACAATTTTTCGAAGCGAATAAAAACTAAAGAGAAGGTAATGTTTGCTCGTCAACTTAGCACTTTAATTAATGCGGGTTTACCACTTTCTCAGAGTCTTCGAAATATTGAAGAACAGACCAAAAATAAGGCCTTTAAATTAATAATAGCCGATATTATAGCTTCTATTGAAGCAGGACGAAGTTTATCGCAATCAATGGGAAAGTACCCCAGGGTGTTCAATACAGTTACTGTTAATTTAGTTGCTGCTGGTGAGGCTTCTGGTACAATGGATGCTTCATTAGAAAGAATAGCAAATCAGCTAGAAAAAGACTCGGATATTACTTCGAAAATCAGGGGGGCCATGATCTATCCGATCGTTGTAATACTAGTGATGATCGCAGTTTTAGTGTTTATGTTGGTTAAAGTGGTGCCCCAAATCAAAATTCTTTATACTAGTTTTCCTGGAGTTAGTCTTCCGATTGAAACAAGAGTATTACTTGATATCTCTAACTTTATCGTTAAATATTGGTGGATTATTATAATTGTCGGAGTATTATTGGTAATCTTTTTAGTTAGATGGATTAGAACAAAATCGGGTTCAAGATTTATCGATTCCTTAAAGCTAAACATGCCGCCATTTAAAAATATATTTCGGATGATTTACATGGCTCGTTTTAGTAGGACTGCTGCTACTCTTATGGGAGCTGGTGTACCTTTATTGAGCGTGCTAGATGTTACCTCGGAAAGTGTGGCGAATTATCAGGTTAGTCAATCTATTAAGAAAGCAGCCGAGAAGGTTAAAGGTGGAAAATCTTTAGGGGATGTATTAACAAATGATCCTAATTTTTTGCCGTTAGTGCCGAGTATGATTAAAATTGGAGAAAAATCTGGATCAATAGAGTCTATGCTTAATAAGGCAGCCGATTACTACGAGAAAGAAGTAGACATTATTATAAGTAGTATATCTACAATTATTGAACCGATTATGATCGTTTTGCTAGGTATTGTTGCAATGATAATTGTTGCTGCCATACTATTACCAATCTATGGATTGGCGGGGTCTGGCGCAATATCAAGTGGAGGTATTTAAATTAATTTGAAATACTCTATTAAGTAGGCTAATATTAAAGTTAAAGCATAAGCTTTTAGATTAAAAGGAGAAACTATATATGAAAATTTTTAAAATAAGTAACAAGAAGGGTTTTACGATCGTCGAAACCTTGATTGTTTTAGCTATAGCAGCTCTTATATTAATGATCGTACTAATTGCTGTTCCCGATCTCCAACGGTCGGCTCAAAATAGTAACATTAGAACCGATGCCCAGAATATTGCCTCAGCCATTCAAACTTTTGAGGGAAATAATCAAGGCCTACTTCCATCCAGTGTTAAAAATAACAATGGAACCATAAAGGTTACCTCTTCTTCTAGTTCTTCTTCTGGTAGCACTATACCTGCTACAGGTCATATGCAAGCATCAACTTTAATTGCAGCGCCTACTACTGGCCCTCAACAGGAGACCTATAGTGGCGGTAATGACACCACTATTTACGTAGAACTAAACGCTGAGTGCCCATCTTCTAGTACTGGCGGGCAAATAAATCCTACGCCTAATCAAAGAGGTGTTGCTATTATATATCCTATTAATGCTGGTGGAGGAAACTATGGTGCAGGTTGTATTCAGGACTAAGTTCCCATATCAATCTTAAATATTGTGAATGTATTATATTTATATCCTCATCCTATTTATCGTTGGAATTAGTTTTGGAAGTTTTATTAATGCCTTTGTATGGAGATTCCATCAAAATCAGTTGAGCAAAAAAAAGAATAAAAAATATTCCATTGTTAACGGTAGATCGATGTGTCCTAATTGTGAGCATCAATTAGCAGCTCTAGATCTTGTACCAGTTTTTAGCTGGATATTTTTAGCTGGAAAATGTCGTTATTGTCATAAGAAAATATCAATAAGCTATCCAGCTATAGAAATTTTTACAGCCTTAATTTTCATTATCTCTTTTATTTATTGGCCGATTCCGTTTAATGTTCAGGGAATTACCTTATTAGTAATTTGGCTCATTATTTTAACTGGTCTAATAACATTGGGACTATATGATATTAAATATATGCTTTTACCCAACAGAATAATTATTTTTCTTTTCTGTTTAGTTATTTTACAAATAGTTGTTTCATTAATATTTTTTGATAAAAATTATCATTATATTATAAACAGTATAGTTGGTTTTGTGGTTGGTGGAGGTATTTTTTATATATTGTTTCAGATTTCTAAAGGGGATTGGATTGGAGGAGGAGATATAAAGCTTGGCGCTTTGTTGGGTCTATATCTAGGGAACGGTAATTTGGCTATTCTCATGATATTTATCGCATCTCTAATAGGAACAATATTTGCAATTCCTTTGATAATTAGAGGTAAGCTAGGCCCTAGGTCTCATATACCTTATGGTCCATATTTAATTCTGGCTACAATCATCCTAACTTTAATTGGTGTACATTTAATAAGATTGTTAAATAATCACGGTATTTATGTCTAATTAGGTGCTGTGAAACTTATCAAAAACTGCTTTTAGGTGTGGATCTGTAACGTGAGTATATATTTGAGTTGTTGCAATGTTGCTATGTCCAAGCATAGCCTGAACACTTCGAAGATCCGCTCCATTCATTAAGAGGTCAGTAGCGAAGGAATGTCTTAGGGTGTGGGGGCTAACATGTTTAGTTATCCCAGCAATTAAGGCATATCTAGATACTATTCTTTGGATACTTCGTGGAGTTAGTCTGTGATAATTGCCACTTACGTCTATTTTTTTATTTCCTCCATATCGAATAAATAAAGCTTTTGAATTATCTGTTCTTAAGTTTAAATACCTATCAATCCATTCGGCTGCTTTTGGACTAATAAATATGGGTCTATCTTTTTGACCTTTTCCTCTTACCATAAATTCTCTTCGATTTAAATTAATACTATCTTTATTTAACCCAACTAATTCACTAACTCTTAATCCAGAGCTAAACAGTAGTTCTAATATTGCTCGGTCTCTAGTTCCAGATTCAGTTTTTGTATTCGGACCAGTAAATAGTCGTTCAATTTCTTCTTCATTTAAAAAAGTTACTTGAGGTCTTTTTGTTCTTGCGAGTTCAATCAATTCCGGGCTTATGCATTTTATATTTCTTTTATTACAGAATTTTAAAAAACTTCTAAGAGCAATGAGGTGGTAATTTTGAGTACTTTTATTTAATTCATCATTATTAACTGTCGCTAATCTATTGAGCCATAATCTCCATTTTCTGATAAGTTCAGGATTAATATCTTCAACATTTATTTCTCCTGCAAAATCTTCTAACCGAGTTAGGTAATGGTCGTAATTAGCAATTGTTTTTTGGGAACGATTTTGTTCAATTTCTAAATATTCTAAAAAATTTGTTTTCGCTTTATTAAACTGCATATAATTATTATAACTTTTTTAATATTTTACGACATATAAATTTTGTTTATATCATAACGAGTTGTATAATTATTAATAATTTAAATAGGAAAATTTAATGGAAAAAACTCTTATATTATTAAAACCTGATGCTTTGCAAAGAGGTGTGGTTGGTGAAATTATTAGTAGATTCGAAAAAGTAGGTCTTAAGATTGTTGCAGCTAAAATGTCTCATCCGGACGACGAGCATTATTACCATCATTACGAAACTATAGGTAAAATGGTTTCTAGAAGAGGAAAGGCTACATTTGATGTTACTAAAGAATACATGCAAATTAGTCCAGTTTTGGCAATTGTTCTTGAGGGTATCGAGGCTGTTTCGATTGTTAGGAAAATGATTGGAGCGACTGAACCAAAATCTGCACAGCCTGGTACTATAAGAGGTGATTATAGTCATATTAGTTTTGATTTTGCTAATTCTAGGGGTGTAACTGTTCCAAACTTAATTCATGCTTCTGGGGATCCTAAAGAGGCAAAATTAGAAATTAAGCATTGGTTTAAAGATGATGAGATTTTTGATTATGAAACCGTCCATGAAAAATTTACATTCATGGGACATAAAAAGTAATTAGTTTGATTGCCCCTATAGTTCAATGGATAAAATAGTTCCGTCCTAAGGAAAAGCTGGAGGTTCGAATCCTTCTGGGGGCACCAGCTCAGGATTTGCTTGTTTTTATACTTTTATTTTGGATTTAACTTTGTAGGGAGGTGGGATTGTTGCTGTTTGATTTGGCTAAAGTAAAGGATAGACCTTAATGAAATATCCGTGACAACTTAATATATTTATTGTAGTGAGCGCATCAAAACATTATTTCTGTTAAAATACCCTTATGTCTAAAAGTAGTTCGAAAGATAAATATTTTGAGGACCAATTTGATGATGAAGATGTAATTTTTGTTTTCAGGAAACATCCAATTGTAATGAGGAAGGGTCTAATCTTCGGTTTATTTGGTCCTTTAATAGGGGTTTTACCAGCTGCCATCAATCCAGGACTCGGTATGGGATTTTTTTTCGGAGGCTTAATCGTAGGTTTTGTTTTAGGGTTGTTGATCTTCTTTCCTTCATGGATAGGTTGGTACTTTAGTGTCTTTATTGTAACTAACCAGAGGTTTATCCAGATTAATCAAAAAGGTTTTTTTCATAGATCTGTAGCAGATATAAATTTATCTCAAATCCAATCTATTAATTATGAAATTGCTGGCATACAAGAAACTTTGCTTGGATTTGGTACAATAAAACTAAAGACTTATATAGGAGATTCTACAATTAAAGATATTCACCATCCGCAAAAAATCCAGAAAAAACTAGCTAATATATTAAGAGATTTGGGTATTTCAAATCAGGTTTTTCCAGGCTCAAACTCTAGGGGAGAAAATGAAGAAGAAGCTCAAGAAACAGAATAAAAAGACCAATAAACTGGTTAAATTTTTAAAATTTTCTTTTATTAAAGAATACTTAGATGAAAGAAATAAATCTTCTGAAGACAAATTAAAGGAGGCTTTACGTGAAGTTTCAAGCATTACCAATGAAACAGTTTCAAAACACAGAGAGGCTGTTCTTGGAGATGCTAGAAAGTATATATATCCCTTAAGTCATTCTAAGCATCGACTAGTTAGAATATCTGTAGCTTTATTAGTGTTAGCAATAGTATTGTTTATGAGTTTTTGTATTGTAGATATTTATGCTTTCCAATCAACATCAGGTTTTATATATTCTGTTAGTGATGTTGTTCCGTTTCCGGTGGCAAAATTAGGTAACCGCTTTATTTCTTATCACAGTTATCTTTTTGAACTTAGGCGAAACATGCACTATTATGAATCTCAACAAGGGATAAACTTCTCTGTACCTTCAGAAAAAGCTCAATTAGCAAGCCTTAAAACGAGTGCTCTTAATAGGGTGATTACGAATGCTTACGTAAAGATCTTGGCTAATGAAAATCATGTAAAAGTAACCAATAATGAAATTAATAATGAAATTAGTATTTTACAGAAACAAAATAAATTAGGTAGTAGTAGTTCTGTATTAAATTCTGTACTAGAAGATTATTGGGGTTGGAATATATCTGACTTTAGAGCTGAGTTAAAATCTGAAATATTACAGCAAAAAGTAGTTGCTAAACTGGATACGACTACTTCGAATTTAGCGTATAATTTGTACAATCAACTCCTTAAAGGTGGAAATTTTATAAACTTAGCTAATCAATACTCTCAAGATAAATCTACAAGCTCTAACGGTGGACAATATCCATCTCCAATTAATCAAAATAGTTCTAATATATCACCGATAATTATTAATGAATTGTATCATCTTAAAGTAGGACAAATATCTCCCCCAATTAACACGGGATATTCTCTAGAGATATTAAAAGTTGATTCGATTTCTTCAAGTGGCATAACGGCATCTCATATACAGTTAAATTTACAGCCCATATCTAAATTTATTAAACCAATTCAAAAAAAATATCCCAAAACTGTTTATATAAAAATCTAGATTTGATTTTAAGAGCTTAAATTGTTATGATTACCTCTGTATAAAATACTGGGCCCGTAGTGTAGCGGCCTATCACGTCTCCCTGTCACGGAGAAGATCGCCGGTTCGAATCCGGTCGGGCCCGCCACGTTGACTTAATACCGCTTTTGTGGCATTATTTATTTAATTGTATGTCGCTAGAAACTACTAGACAATTCGAGCAGCCCCAAACCCTTGAAGAGCTATGGTATTCTAGTCGTGCTTCTCACCTACAGGTATACGAAAAACTGACAGGAGTTGCTGGTTATAGAGACGAACAGCAAAAGGAGTTCATGGCAGGAGAAATTGATAATCCTGTTCTTGATGCTCCTAACTTAACTCAGACTGACATGGATTCTTACAATTCTGAGCTATGGGGGTTATATGCAAGAGTGGATATGTACACTAATGAACCATCACCAGAGAGAGAAGCTTATAACGGAATTATATCTAGGAAATTGGCAGAAGTTTATTATCTTCACCAGGCTCGAAATCTACTCGATATGGGGGATGATCCAGAAAGAGTTAGGGGTGGAGAGTGGCTAATGCAACAAGCTGAAGAGCTGTACGGATTACCAGAAAGAGTTAGCTTCAACTCGATGATTAATAATTTGAGGAGTAAAGTAACGGAGCACGAGACTTCAGATCAGTTGACTGCAAATATTATACAAGAATTACTTGGCCTGTTGCCTGAAGCTACGCCTGAGACCAGTGAAGATTCTCTTGACTATGCAGCGTTAATTGAACATTATAGACCCCTTGTTGAAGCTGAATTTTCTGGATTATTGGCTGTGGTACCTGAAGATAAAGATGATTTCAAGCCTGAAGATATGGTTCAAGTTTTTTCAGACGGCCTTAAGTACTATGAAGAAGCTGGAATTGTAGATTCAGGTAGGTGGGAATCTTATATTGACCCTGATTCAAAGTCTATAAGTACTAGTCAAGAAAAATGTGCGGTAGAAGTTGGGGCAAAAAGAAAATCTCTAAATAATATGGAGATGAGGCAGCTTCTACTACATGAGGTGGGCGTCCACGTTCAAAGACGTCTAAACGGGGATCGAGCAAACTTTGTGGCCCTTGGATCTGGCCTTGTTGGATACGAAGATCCTGAAGAAGGCTTGGGAGTTGTAATGGAGCAAATATACAGTGGCAAAACACGAGAAGCCGGGATACAGTACTACACGCTATTGGGATTGGCCATTGGCTTAGATGGTAAACCAAGGGATTTTCGAGACACCTATGAAATCGGATGGCGCCGAGAAGCAATGCTTAAAGTAGTCAATACAGATAAAGAATTAACAGAAGAAGTTATTGCGAAGGCAAAAAGCCAAGCTTACATACAATGTGTTCGTATTTTCCGTGGTACTCCCTGTAATCTTCCGGGAGTCGTGTATCCGAAGGATATAGTCTACCACGATGGTAATGCTAAAATTTGGAGCTACTTAAATACTATAAAGGGAAACGAGAAAGCATTTAAGCAATTATTTAAAGGTAAGTTTAACCCAACAGACCCCAATCAACTTAAGTTGGTCGAGTCTGCAACATGGTCGTAATTACTAGAGAAATAGTTCCAAACCTGGCCAGCTACGGCCCGCCAATTATTAGATTTCACTATATCTTTAATAGCGCCAAACGGTTCTTTATACTGATAAACAGCAATCTAGTTAATCTATTGGAATATTATAAATTATCTCGTCACCTTTACCTGGTTCTTGGTAGTTAAGATATTCTATATACACTTTGCCAACCTGGTATCACTCACTAACATCTCTGGTTAAAGCTACGTTCTACATTATTTCTAATATTTTTTTACAGTCATAATCTAGGAGTTTTTGCTTACGAGAGTATGATCTTATTCAATTAGTAGTTTTAAGGATAAGACTCTAGCTTTAGTTAGGTTAGAATTAATAGAATAAGCCATAGGTAGGCTCCTTTCTTGTAATTATTTAGTGGTAACTACAGTTTAGGACGCCTACCCGTTATGTTGCAAAGGTGGTGAGTTGGTACGGATAAATGGACAAAACATAAGTATTATGCTATTATTGCATTTGTAACATTAAAATAAAAAAAATGACTGAAACTTTAGAAGTCCAACCAAATAGTTCTTTTCTTGAAACTTCCGAACGCGTTCAAGCCTTGGGGGAGAAGCTTTCTCAATTAGGGTTTGAGGGCTTAACGCAAGAACAACGTCTTGAGATAATTGAGAATGCAACGGTTGATGATTATAAAAAGTCAGCCGATTTACTGCATCAAGAAGTGGCTCCTGGTGAAGACCATGCTGAACATAGTGGAACAGTAAAAATAATAAATCCTGACACTAACGAAGTAAGTCATTATACAGCTACACCAGAAGAAAGAGATGGTATTTTACAGAAAGCTTTAGATAACGCTAAACTAGTTGCTTCAAAATTTAGAGAAGAAGGTGGATCTTTAGAAGACGCCTTATGGAGATGTAGCAATCTAGCTGCTTTTGGGCTGGTTCTAGCTCATAGATACAAGGATGCTAATGGACGGACAGCTCGTACCATGGCTGAGCTAATATATAATGGATTTGATGGTTCAAATTCCGATTTATTAAAGGATTTGGAGACCTTGTCTACTAACAGAACTAGTGAAGGATTTCGCATTAATTCATATGTACCTACTGGAGATTGGCGGGATCGAGCTAATGAGCAGCCTTTCGATTTTTTAGATGCAGTTGCTGCTATAGACATACCGCTTGACCATAATTCTTATATTGATGCCACCGTAGATAAGTTTACTACTCCAAGATTGAGACAAAGGACATAAATAACAAACATTTTTTTAAAAACGGGTTTTTAAGGTTTATATAATATTATTGAATCATTATAATCAAAGAATTATATTTAATCCTATATAATTCTTATTAAGCCACCTTAGCTCAGCTGGCTAGAGCATCGCTTTCGTAAAGCGGGGGTCATCGGTTCGAATCCGATAGGTGGCTCCAGCGGGTATC
>JAJZYA010000013.1 GCA_021806285.1 bacterium
TATTTTAGATCAATTCAGCCATTTTGAAGATACACTAGACGTATCCACCGTTTTAACCTTACTGGGTATACCGAAAAAGGACCATATTCAAACTTTATATAATGAATTAACAAAAGATCATAATTTTAAAACCATAAATGATATATTAGAAGACTTATATAATTCTGGGGTTGAGCCCTCTGCCATTGCTAAAAGTCTCATGTCTATTTTAAGAACCAAAATTATTGAAGATCCAGCCGCCATTAGTTTAAACGACATTGAACTCCTAGATAGTCTGGTAAAAGTCGAAGGATCCCTAGATCCCTCCAACTATTTATTAGTGTGTCTCCTGAAAGCTAATATTAAAGCCCACCCTAGGTCTGTTAGTCTAAAAGTTTCTGAAAATGTTATTGAAGAAAATCAAAGAGTCAAACTCCAAAAAGACTCGGATCCCAAAACTCCAAAAGAGAATACCTCTACGCCAAACCAAGATCTATCAGAAGATTTAAATAAAATATGGTTAGAGGTCTTAGAAGATCTTAAAAAAACTCATAATACTTTATATGCAATATTAAGAATGGCTGAGATATCTAAGGATAAAAACCATATAAATTTGGTTTTCGATTTTCCATTTCATAAAAACACCATCAGTGAATCTAAAAATCTCAACATTATTGCCGATTTATTTAAAACAAAAAGTGGACAAAATTACAAAATACAGTGCATATTAAGTGGAAAAGATCCTAAAAAGGTTAAGTTTAAAAAAGAAGTCCCAATAGATACGATAACAGAAATATTTGGTGGCGGAGAAGTCGTTGAAGTATAAAACCATAACTCAGTATAGTTTTATCTTTAAAAACTAAATATAATATAACCAACAATGGATGATAACAGGGTATTAGAACAAGACTCTCTAAGCGCGGCTCTTCAAAACCTAGATGCTGAAGCTAGCCTATTAGGTGCTCTTCTAATTGATGGTGACGCAATTGTCAAAATTGCCGATCTAATAAGTGATAAAGATTTTGTTGACCCAAAACACCAGTACATTTATTCAGCCATTATGGCGCTTTATGAAGATCGTAGTGCTATCGATGTATTAACCTTAAGTGACAAATTAGCGTCTATGGATAAGCTCAAATCGATCGGTGGTCCTTCTTATTTAACAGAATTAACAAATTTTGTTCCAACGGCTTCTCATATAGATCAATATGCCGAAATAGTAGCTCAAAAGGCATTAAGGCGTCGCCTCGTAGCAACCGCCCAAGAAATTAGTGACCTAACAAAGGATACATCTAAAAACCTTCACGATTTGATCGAAGAAGCTGAACTAAAATTATTCGAAACTTCCAATAAACATATTAAACAAAACATCGTTAGTCTTGAAGCGATTCTAGCTGAAAGTTTCGAAAGATTAGATGATTTACATAAAGATAAAAATAAAATTAGGGGAATATCAACCGGATTTAAGGATTTAGATAATATTCTAGCCGGATTTCAGAAAGCCGATCTATTTATTCTTGCCGCTCGACCGTCTATGGGTAAGACTGCTTTAGCTTTAAATTTCGCGCACAATGTATCATCAAAATTAAATCAACCAGTCTTAATATTTAGTCTTGAAATGGGTAAGGAACAGCTCGTTGATAGATTATTGTCGATGGAATCGGGGGTTGACGCTTGGAACTTGAGAACTGGAAATTTGTCCGATACTGACTTCGAAAAGATCGGACAAGCTATGGGTACTTTGAGTGAAGCCCCAATATATATTGACGATACTCCAGGTATTACAGTTAGCGACCTTCGAACAAAAGCCCGTCGAGAAGCCCATAAGCATCCGCTGGGCCTTATTATAGTCGACTACCTCCAATTAATGTCCGGGGGAGGTAGATTTAATTCTGAAGGTAATAGGGTACAAGAAATTAGCGAAATATCTAGAGGCTTAAAAGGCATTGCAAGAGAATTAAATGTACCTCTTTTGGCGCTTAGCCAGTTAAGTCGATCAGTTGAGAGTAGAAGTCCTCAGATTCCACAATTGGCAGACCTAAGAGAATCCGGATCCATAGAACAGGACGCCGATGTCGTAGCCTTTATCTATAGGGAAGACTACTATAACCAAGAGACTGAGCGTAAACATATTACCGATATCTTTATTAAGAAACATCGTAACGGTCCGACTGGTGGCATAGAGCTCTACTTTGATAACGAGAAACAGAAATTCCGTTCCGTAGACACTAAACATACTCAAAATTAGTTTTTTAGATATAATGAAAAAAGATGCTTTTAAAATACATTAAAACTAATAAAACTGTTCTTTTGTTTTATCTAGCTTCAATCTTATTATTTGTCTATATTGGATTCTTTCGACTTTCCTATTTAATGCCAGGAATTGCCAAACCAGAATTAGCTACTTCAAGATTAATATTAGGTTGGCATGGTATTTTAAACGATCCCTTAAATTTAGTAATTAATATCATTAGATCAGTTGTATATAAATTAGCGGCTCATAAAACAGCCTTCGACATAAGGCTTCCGAGTGTTTTAATTGGAATTTCGTCCATGATAGGATTCTACTTTTTACTAAAATCTTATTACGGTCATAAGACCGCCATAATTGGAAGCTTTCTTTTCGATTGTACAGCCCTCTTATTGCATTTAACTAGGTTCGCTTCAAATGGTATAGAATACGTTTTTTCAGGAGTATTTATTTTACTAATTAACTCTTATATCAGTAAAAAAAATCTAAATAAATACATCTTTTCGTTATTAATATTCAGTCTTTTAATAATATCGCTTAATCCGGGCATGCTATGGTTAGTAATACTTGGGATAATTATTAATTTAAAAGAGTATTTAATAAATATTAAAAAACTTAAAAATATTAGTGGAATTATTGCCATAATATTAAGCCTAACAGTTCCAGTCTTTTTGCTGGTGTGGTATTTAATCAAGAATCCTCTAAATATATTAAATTATCTAGCCATTCCATCTCATAATTGGCGCGTTGTGAGTTTTCTAAAGGATATCGTTATAACCTTAAAAAATATATTTGTTTTTAACAGTGCAAATCCTGACCTTTGGCTAGGTAGAAGTCCTATACTTGATTCCTTGGCGTTAATATCCTTTATTATAGGTAGTTATTACTTATTAAAACACTACAGAAGCTCAAGAGTTAGATTAATATATCTAAGTCTAATTATTGCTATCTTACTTATAGCATTAAATCAAAATTCGATTAGTTTAGGATTAGTACTACCTTTTATATATATCATTATAACAGTAGGTATTACCTACTTATTACAAGCCTGGTATAAAGTCTTTCCATTTAATCCAGTAGCTCGTTTTATAGGGTTAACCTTGATCATTTTGATTGTCTTCTTGAGTTGCTTATATAATTTGAGATCATATTTTATAGCTTGGGCCTATAACCCTACAGCAAGATCAGCTTTTTATATAAAGGAATAGATTTGGTACAATATAAAGAGAATAAATAAGGAGTATTATGAGTAAATTTGACCAAGCTAAAATGTTAATGAAAGTTCGAAAAATTCAAAAAGAATTAGAGAGACAATCCATTGCAATTGAAAAGGGAGATGGAGCCGTAAAAGTTGAAGTAAGTGGTGACCAAAAGATTAAAAATATTAAACTCGATTCTGAGAAAATAGACTTTGATGACATCGAACAATTAGAATTTTGGTTAACAGAAGCAGTTCGAGAAGCAATAAGTA
This sequence comes from bacterium, assembly GCA_021806285.1. Lineage (GTDB taxonomy): Bacteria > Patescibacteriota > Saccharimonadia > Saccharimonadales > UBA4665 > JAJZMH01. The sequence goes on from JAJZYA010000013.1 coordinate 3,702, forward strand.
CTAGCCAGAAAATAGCTACCGAAAAAATGCAACCGATGATGGGTGCCCTTGGTGATCTAGGCTTATAACCAAAGTATGTCTGATTTACCTAAACCGTTAGCAGATTTAATCGAGGCTTTTAGCCTACTTCCTGGAGTAGGGCCAAGGTCTGCGGAGCGATATGCCAATAGTTTAATAAAGCGGGGACCCAATGTATCTCAAAAGCTCTCAGATGCTTTAAATGACTTACCGTCAAAAATCAGGATATGTCCGAAAACATTTGCCCTAATATCTTCAGACGAATCCTGTTCAAAGCTTTATGACGATCCCAGAAGAGATAAGTCTATAGTAGCGGTTGTAGCAGAACCATTCGATATCTATGCACTAGAAAAAACTAATCATTTTAACGGAACCTACCACGTTCTAGGAGGTTTAATATCCCCCCTAGATAATATATCTCCAGAAGATTTACACATTAAAGAGCTCTTAAAACGTATTAAGGAAGATAAAGTAAGTGAAATAATTATCGCTACAAACGCCAGTGTTGAAGGTGAAACTACTGCCCTATACATTAAGAACCAGATAAATGATCCGGAAGTTAAGGTTACAAGGTTAGCTCGCGGTCTACCAATAGGAGTAGATCTGGAATATGCTGATATGATTACTCTGTCAAAAGCCTTAGAGGGAAGGCAACAATTAATCTAATGGATTTAAATTATTCAAAATTCAAAGACTATATTGATAAAAGCTCGAATGTACTCATAATTCAAGCAGACAATCCCGATGGAGATAGTCTAGGCAGTTCAATTGCATTAGAACAAATCTTAACTAATCAGGGCAAAAATGTTGAAATGTATTGTGCAGTTAATATTCCAGACTATTTAAAATACTTAAAAGCTTGGAGCAGAATAAAAACAGAATTACCCCCTAAATTTGATCTCGTTATAATTGTTGATACCTCAACTTTAAACCTTTTAGATAAAACCAAAGATTTTGATCTAGCTTTACTTAAATCTAAACCGGTTATTGTAATAGATCATCATGACACAACCTTAACAATCGATTTTGCTAATTTGGTTATAAATGAAAATAAATCTTCTACCGGAGAAATAATCTACCAAATAGCCAAAAAATTAGCTTATAAGATAAACAAGGAGGCAAGTGAAGCTCTTGCAACAAGTATTCTATCCGATACTATTGGATTAATGACCGAAAGTACCTCATCGGATACTTTCAGAGTGATGGCTGATTTAGTTGATTTAGGAGCAGACTTACCCAAATTGGATGCAAGTCGAAGGGAGAGCTATCAAAAAACATTAGAATTAACTAAATATAAGGGAAAGTTACTTCAAAGAATCGAAACTTATCTTGACGATAGGCTAGCCATAATAGTTATTCCTTGGGAAGAGATCAAAACCTATAGCCCCTTCTATAATCCTTCCATGCTAGTTCTAGAAGATATGAGATTAATAATAAATAATCAAATAAGCGTCGCATTAAAGGTATATCAAGACGGTAGAATTACTGCAAAAATTAGAAGTGCCAATAAGTATCCAATTGCTAAAGAACTAGCAGAATCTTTCGGGGGTGGAGGTCATAAATATGCCAGTGGTTTTCGTACCTACGACTATTCCGATGTCAGTGAACTCAAGAAAGAACTTGTTAATAAAACTAATCAGATATTAAATGAAGATCATGAGAATATATAACACTCTAACTAGGAAAATTGAAGAGTTTAAACCTATTAAGGACAATCTGGTCACAATATATACTTGCGGTCCCACTGTTTATGACTATGCTCATATAGGACATTGGTTTAATTATGTCAGAATGGATATTTTAATTAGAACTTTAAAGGCTAATTCTTACAGAACTAAATGGGTTATGAATATTACAGACGTCGGACATCTAACATCAGATGCTGATGAAGGAGAAGATAAAATCCAGAAAAAAGCCCTCAAAGAACATAAGAATGCTTATCAGATAGCTGAGTTTTATACCAAACATTTCTTAAAAGATATGCATAGACTTAATATTTTAGAACCAGATTACTTAGTAAAAGCAACTGATCATATAAAGGATCAAATTGATCTAATACTAAAACTTCAAGAAAAAGGCTATACTTACGAAATTGAAGGGGATGGAATATATTACGATACTTCAAAATTTGCAAAATATGCTGATTTTGCAAAACTTGACCTAGATGAACAGGAGGCCGGAATTAGAGTTCAATTTAATCCTAAAAAAAGAAATGCATCAGATTTCGCATTGTGGAAATTCAGTCCTAAAAATTCAAAAAGAGACATGGAATGGGATAGTCCTTTCGGAAAAGGTTTTCCAGGTTGGCATATAGAATGTTCAGCTATGAGCATGAAATATTTAGGTAATACAATGGATTTTCATACCGGAGGTATTGATCATATTCCAGTTCATCATACAAATGAAATTGCCCAAAGCGAAGCCGTTACTGGTCAACCATTAGCACACTACTGGATGCATTCAAATCATGTTTTAATAGATAATCAAAAAATATCTAAATCGTTGGGAAATGGTATTAGCTTAGATGAACTTATAGCTAATGGATGTACTCCGATGACATTAAGACTGCATATTTTAGAGTCTCACTATCAGAGTCAATCGAAATTTAGTTATAAAAGTTTAGATGCATCTAAAAAAAGACTTGAAGAGCTTTATCAAATGGCGGTCTTAAAATATCAACTATCTGACATAAAAGATCAATTTACATTTAACTTCAAAGAGGCAGCGAATAACATCAAGGATCTTCTATCAAATAATTTAAAAACTCCAGAAATTATGGCATTCTTAAGTGATATTTGCACTCAAACCATCACCATCGGAATCAGTAAGCTTGAATTAAATGATTTTGTTTATTTTTTAAAAAAGATAGACCAATATTTAGGTTTAGATTTAGAGAAAGTAAAAGACATTACAAAAGAACAAAAAGATCTTATTCTTAAAAGAGATCATGCCAGAAAAGCCAAAGAATGGCATAAGTCTGATGCCATGAGAGAGGAACTATTAAAACAGAACATCAAATTAAATGATTTTGATGATAAATCCTATTGGTATCGAATTCTTTAATTTTTATATGTTGTAGTCTTGTTAAATTCTGGAGTATTAATTGCACCTTTTGATCTTAAATATTCCAAAACTAATATTCGAATACATCCTGCTACTGGTATAGCCACAAGACCACCGATTAATCCCCCAAAACTAAGACCAATTACTAACGATCCAAAGACTAATAATGGTGACATATTAGTTGAATTAGCTTGAATTTTAGGCTGAATAATATAGTTTTCAAATTGCTGATAAATTATGTAATAAATTAAAATAATAATTCCAGCTGATAACGAATGGAATAAAGCAACAATAGTAACAATAATTGCTCCAATGGTATGCCCAACCATCGGGATAAGACCACAAATAAATATAACCACTACTAATGCAACCGGGTAACTGATATGGAGCAAAAACAATGCTGGTGATATCAAAAGGGATGCTAATGCTGCTAAAGCAACTTGTCCGTTAACATAGCCTTTTATTACCTTATACATTTCGCGAGCTAAGTTGTCAGCTAAATTATGTCTATTTTTAGGTATAAATTTTTTAGCTGTTTCTTCCCATTTAGGACCTTCAACTAGCATCATATAAGTAAGAACAAGAACAGTTAAAACCGCAAAAGCGCTATTACCTACTTTTACAAAAGCTGAGAATGCTACTCCTCCAATATCATGGATACGATTCGACATTTGATTAGATAATTTAGTGACTTGAGAAGAGAGGTGATATTTTTTAACAATATCTCCTAAAAATCCATGCTGATTATTAATATCTTTAACTAAATTTGGTGCTGCTGTAATAAAACTTTCGGTTTGTTTAACTAATGGTGGAGTAATATAAGCAAAGAATAGTCCTAGCAAAACAACTACTATTAAAAACGCTAGAAACGTCGCTAAAGACCTACTACCCCTTAACTTACCTGGAAATATCTTAGCAATAGCGTGAACAGGAGCGTTAAGAGCTAAAGCTAAAAATATAGCTAAAAAGATTAGAATTAAAGCATGCGACGCTTTTTTAAGCAAAGCAATAGCTATTAGAGTAATAATTATAAAAAGTCCGACTTTAACAAATGTTTCAGTCGAGATATTAATTTCATTATAATTATCTCCACTCTTTGACTTAAACATATTTTAGATTATCTACTATAAAAGATAATAAAGCAATCAGCTAGGATCTTAGTCTGAGGTCTTTTCTTAGTTTATTAGGTAACATTTTTAAGGCTATTGAAGGATCGTTTAAGACCAAGGGTATTTTTCTAACTAACTTAGAAGGTAAATAAGTGTAATTTCTATAAACGATTCTAAAATGCTGCTCAACAAATTTATTAGCTAATTTCAAATTATTGGAACCAATATTAATATGCTTGAATGGAATATTATATTGTTTATTACATAAATCTAATTTTAATAAATCGTGGTATATAAAAAACCTAGTTCTTAAGTCTGTTTCATTTTCTAAATCATAAATAAATCTTTCAAGAAATTGCTTGCCAAATTCTTTAACATTTTTAGAACTAATGCCAGATACATATTTTTCTCTTAAATAGGAATTAGTTAGAGTAAACGGTTTAACTAAGAAACTTAGAGGTAATAAGGCAAATAAATAATAATTGGCTGTAGTTGCAATCTTGTTAAATCTAGTCAATATAAAATCGTCATGATGGATATAGCCATTTATAGAATTAATCGAAATAAACTTGCGAACTAAATTATCATTCTGGTTCAACATAGAAGTTATAATAGCTACACCATAGCCAAGACCTATTAAATGTAGCCTTTTTCTTCTAAATCGTAATTTTATAAAAGCTGCTAGATAATTACCGTAATTATATACAGTCGGTAATTGTTTAATTTTATAAAAACTATCCATTCCACCCATTCCAGGTAGATCCATCATGGTCACATTACCAAACCTCGACAGGGCAATAACCAAACCCCACCACTTTTCGATATTAGAGTCAATATCGTAAACAATTAAAATATTATTTTTAGGATTTTGTTTAGAAGGATAATAAATGAATCGACCTTCAAGCCCATTAATAAAAAAAGGTTGAATAAAATTAATTGGAGATATATTTTTTCTTGCCATAAAGTATATAAATACTACATTACAATAAATTAGTTCTCAAGTAACTATAATTCTTGTCTTAGAACATTAACTAAGATAAAATGCTTTTATGTAACATGATAGGGCGTGGCCAAGTGGTAAGGCACTGGGTTTTGGTCCCAGTATTCGGGGGTTCGAATCCCTCCGCCCTAGCCAAATAAATAATCCATTTTAGTACCTTCAATATAGAGCATTTATTTATTGGTATTTATTGTATTTTTCATACTAATATTATATAATAGAATAATGCAATCTGCCGTATATCAAAGAGATGGTCGTTATGACAGCTTATTTCGGGGTGAATTACCGTATGAACCAATTCCAGAAGATGCTCAAGTTGGTATATCTGGATTGTGTCGAGCTACCAATCGGGCTAGTCGAAGAGATCCTATCTTAAATGATCATTTAGATCATTTACCTTTATTAATCGATGAAATACTTGTAGATCATGATCTCAGAGCAATGAGTGGTGAGGAAGCTATCTTTAGCTTTATTGAAGATAAAGATAGAAAAGAAGTCTCTGCCGTAGTAAGTGAAACATTCAAATTATGGGAAATAGCTCAAGCTAGAAATAAATTAGATTTCTTAATTACTAATCCCGAATCTGAATCTAAATGGTTAGTTATTGAAACGGCTGCAGCCGTTATACAAACTAAAGAAACTGGATCATTTGATTTATCCAATAAGCTAGACTCTAAGAATTTAGCTAAAATTATAGCATGTTGGGGTCCTAAGTTTGCCAAAGAATGGTTCAATTACAGCATATTAAATCAATGGATAGAGCAAGAGAAATTACCAATTGAGGATCAGAATGAATGGAGAGAAATCTTTACTCCAGGTATTTTAAAACATTTCGCAGTACGTAACGTCAATAATCCTTTAAGTGCTATAAAGAAAGTTAAATATTACTTAGAGAGAGTTTTAACTATTTCCAACATATCTCAAGAACTAGGATGGAGTGAAGCTGAAACTAAGGAAATGTTTACTCCAGGTATTTTAAAGCGTTTCGCAATAAACAACATTAGTGATCCTTTAAGTGCCTGTATTGAATGGGTAAGAGGGAATTTGTCTGTCAATGTTGATAAAAACAGATCCAGAGACAATAAATTAACTAATAGATTAGTAGCTAAAAAAAATTAAAAAAATATATCTAATAATCTAATAGTACTTTCTTAAAACTATAGATATCTGAATTATTAACGAATAAAAAATAACCTAAACTCGTTATATTTATCATATCAGTCTTAACCCTTGACGGCGTATCTGTTTTATGTTACTGTATAACGATGTCTCGAGAAAAATACCCTCTGCAAAACGTAGAGGATCCACCTTCAAAACGATTAATGTCAAGAAGAGGGCGTGTAATCGCTAAGTTTCTATTATCTACGTCTTTAGCTGTATCAGCTATCGCTTATGGCTATAACCAGAATCAAAAAATAGACAAATTACAAGCAGAGGTTAGTCAGAGTAACAAGAAAAACGATAATCAGCCAAGACAAATAGAAGACGACTTTGCTCGATTAAGTGACATCCCTCCTGGTGTAGTAACTGGCACTTCTTTAAAATCAGTACCTTCAGTAAAAGGTCTTGTGTCAGAAGCCAATACAATACAATCAGAGGACTCAGCGGTTGAAGTATTAGTTCATCTAGATAAAACTATTTATAGTGATAGGAAATAAATATTTAAAATGAGTGATAGACCAATTATAAATTTAGAGCATCGGGAGGAAACCGTAAGACCATTAATTCATTTAGATAGACCCGAAGTGGATTTAGAACAATTTATTCCAATTGATCGAGTAGAGTCCATGATAGGTGCGACATTGTTACGTTCCGGTCGAATCGATGAAAACGACGTTGTAGAACCGATTAAAGTATTTCGATACGTAACACATCAATATGAAGATAATGAAAGACCTACAATTGATGAATTAAGTCCAACGTCACGACGAGATATATTCGTCCCATCACAAGATCAATTAAAACCTTATACGATATCCGAAAATGGGCTTAAAATTCTCAATATCGTACAAGACAGTCTTCTTCCAATCTACCTATATGAAGCCCTAAGTGGCTGGTATGAAGCCCACCTAACTGATGAAGATGTTAGTAGACTTCAGTCGGAAAAACTAAAACTTGAAGAAGTTTTATCACAATCAACTAGATATAATTCAACACTTAGTAATGCCCAAACTAGTAGCGCATATCACCTTAATAATGTCTCCCCTCAAGAACCAGAATTTGATAGTACAAGGATTTATATACCAGGAGCTACAAATGCAATGAACATTCTTAGACGTTTAGTTGAAAACGAAGATGTCGAATTTGCACAAGCAAAGGCTTGGATACCGGAATTTATCACTGGCAGACAAAATTTAAGAATGGATACACCATTATTTGTAGTAAGAACTATCAAACAATTAAAATCGGTATTATCCGGTTTAAGAGGTTTAATAGATGAAGGTATAGAGTTAAGTGAATTTAAGCCTATGGTTGGTGAACCAATACCCGATATTCCTAGCGCCTATATAGGCCAAAACAAACACCGAGATTCATTTAATAATCTTATGAAAGATTTATTTGGACCAGCAATTCATGAAGTATGTTCAGAAGTGGGATTAAAAGCCGGAGATATCTTAACTAAAGAAATACTGAATGGAATGGCGAAGCAAACTAGGATTATTGCCCTAGGTAAAGCTTCGGTTCTTGGAGTATCAAGTAGTAGTCATGCATTCTTGAAAAACCAACCTATTACTGAAATCCGAAGAGCAATTAAAGAACTATAATCTCATAAACAATATTAAGCATGTTTAGGCTCCAACTACTACGTATTAATACCAAATAATTAGGCAGTAAAATCATTCATTAGCTTATTTATTAACAAAAACTCTATTTATTTTAAATTTATAGCCTATCAAAAACACCCCCTTCTAATTACCTAAAATAACGTTTTCAATACATTATTGATTAAGTACCTTTAAAGCATATTCGAGTCTAGAATATAGCCTATACACTTGGGATCAGATAAAACCATTCTAGATGATAGATAATCATAAATATCAACGGATAATAAACACATGCTAAAGTTCAGATTAATCATAAAATCGATCTGATTAAATAACTTGTAGATCATTCTAATATTTATAGGGTCTAAAAACTCTTAGGTCTCTACGGCCTACAAGTCCTAATCTAGATTATCCTAAAGATGAACTACTACAACTCACGCTCATCGGTAAATTAACGGCGTATGAAGTATAATTTGTAATCACCCCATTACAAGAATAAATGTTAGTATTGGCAATATTTGGTAAATTACAACTATAGTTTAAGCTCATATTTGATCCCGATAATTGGCCCAGGGCTCCACTGCATAACAAACTATTGGAGATTGAATTAAGGAGAGGGGAATAACAATTCTGGCTAATAACGCTACTAAAGATCGTCCCGTCGCAACTTAAAACAGCATTTGCTGAAGGATTGGACGCCGGACTACAATTCATACCGGATATAACATAATCCGAACTAAGATCTACCAGCGAGATACTAGTTTGACAGGCTAATGATTCTCGAGGATAAAGTTGACTTTGAGACAGTTTTTTATTATTAGGCATAGCCTTAGCTATCTGAGATTTTTTAGCAGGAGCAGAACTGATGACGCTTTTTTTAGAATTGTTCTTAATAAGAGATACGCCGATTACTAATGCTACAATTCCTATTAAGAAAATGGCTACCGATGCTCTAATGATTTTTTTTGATTCTGTTTTTTTCATAAATAATTCCTAAGACTTAATATACACCTTTATAAAATTACACTCAAAGAATCAAAAATAAACACCCTTACCAAGCCTCTTAATCCAAACATGATATAGTTATCTCATGAATCTTATGCTTAGCTTGGCTGCCGCCTTTGGTTGTGCTATTTTAAATGGAATTGCTGTCATCTTAGAAAAAACCGGAGTAGATCAGATACCATTAACAAATTCTAGTTTTAATATAATATGGCATTTAAAGAATAACTATTTATATATTCTTGGAATAATTCTTGACCTAATTGCTTGGCTATTAACAATTTATGCCGTTTTTAGACTCCCTCTTTTTATAGTTCAACCTATTATTGCACTAAGCATAATAATTACGGTTATTTTAGAAAATCTTATCTTTAAAAAAACCATTACATCAAAGATGTTAATATCATTCTTGGTAATTATAGTTGGTTTAATTTTATTGGCTATGGTAGCAAAAACACAAACTGTTCCGCCCATTAATAGCAACATAAAATGGTCGATTGTTTTATTTCCAATAGTATTAATTATAGCTGGGATAATTTCCCTAAAAATTAGTAATAAAACTGTATTAGCAGTTCTGAGTGGACTAAGCTTCGGAGGTGTATCGATCGCTGGACGAGTACTGGGAGTTCACGGTATTAACCTATACATATTGGAAAATCCAATAATATGGGCAATCATCGTATACGGTCTAGTCGGAATTTATTTCTTTACTCTCGCACTGAAAAAAAACAGTGCTTCACTTGTTAATGCCATAATGATTGGAGTAGAAACAATGTTTCCTATAATTATCGGGGTACTAATTTTAGGAGATCGACCTCTAAATAATAATTGGTATCTGGCCGTCTCTGGATCATTCCTCATTATCCTAGGGACAATCCTAATGAATCTAGAGTTTCAATTTACTAAAATATCTTAGTTTTTAATAAGATCCCTTAACCAATGTTTTTAAAGTATTAATTTAATCTAAGGATCCATTTAAGTTTCTATCTATAGATAGTAGCTCTATTTACACTGCACTTATTAGCTACTACCTAAAGGGATAACCCTTTATTAATTAGTAGTTTTAAAACTAAAGCCCTCGCTCTAGGTAGGTTAGGGTTGATAGAATAAGCCATAGGTAGTGAGTT
>JAJZYA010000014.1 GCA_021806285.1 bacterium
TTAACAGAAGAGTTTTTGGGTTAAACTCTAAAACTTTTGCAAAAGCCCTTAATAGATTAGAAATACCTTTCTGAATCGTCAATCGACCAATATTAGTGACAACCTTATAACCCTTAGCCTTCATATGAGTTAAATATGTATAGACATTTTGCTCGTCAAGCGGTAATAGCTCATAGGCATTAATACTATTATGTACTACTTCGATCTTGTCTGGATCTATTTGGTAATCTCTTACAATAGCGTCTTTAGTAAATTGACTAACGGCTATAACTCTATCAGCTAAATTCAAGGCTAACTCTTCAATCTCATGAATTAAAGGATTACCTCGCTTACCTCCAGCTCTATCAGATTCAACGGAATGAACATGTAAGATAATAGGGCACTTTTTAGTCTCTTTAATTCTTAATGCCGCCCTAAACGTTAACCAATCGTGAGCATGAACGATATCAAAGGTCTTATTAAGGGCTAATTTATAGGCTGCATCCTCATATAATTTAACCTGAGTATAAATATCAAAAACCTTTTCACTATTATCTTCCATAATATATTTATAACTATCGTATGCAATACCTAATCTCTCAACAGATATAATACCCTTAGGTTTAGCAGCCTCAATATTCATAAAATCTATATTATGTTCAGCCTCATAGGGTAAAATAAAATCGATATCAACATTATCCTTAGCTAGGGAACGACAGAGTTGATAAGTGGCCGCTCCTAATCCACCACTGTTATACGGAGGAAGCTCCCATCCTAGCATCAAAACTTTCATAGGCGAAATTTATTCATTTTTATATTTAAGCTTAATTACACTTTTATTATAGTCCTAAATATTCTTAAAACACAAGCAATTTAATTATTTTTTATATATCATTTTAAGATTGTCTAGAGATGATTTATAACCCTTTTTCAATCTTTTATAGAAGTTGTTAAAATACGGATTAAACTTAATCATATCTATAAAGAGTTGTTTGGTATCATTTTCAGAAATCTCCGTTATTTCTTTCAATTTTAAATAACTAGGTGTACTGATATCTATCTTCGGAAAATTCATATTTTGAATTAGGTTTAAGATTATGTATGTGAAGGCCTGGGAATAAATAATGTCGTGATCATGTTTATTTGGAGTAGTCTCAATAATTTGTAGTTTTATTTTCTCAAAATATTTGATTAACCTAGAATAATCTTTGTCGTTAATATTAAGTCGGCAGACTACAATTTTAAGTTCTAATTTTTTCGAAAAACTATCAGGCCCAAATAATGGATGAGTTGCAACTGTTTGGGCATTTTTTAAATATTTAGTCATTATTTCTGCTGGGTACGATTTAACCGAGCAAACATCAAGCACGATCTGTTCTTTATTCGTTTTATCCTTAATTCTTAAGATAATATCCTTAAATGTACTTATTGGTACACAGATAAATATATAACTGAACTTATTCAAATCTTCTAAATCATTTAGGATATTAAGATCTTTTAATTTAGCTCTATTAGATCGTTCTCGGTTTTCTTCATAAACACTGATTTTAAAATCTTTCTTTAACAGTTCGCAAAGAAGTTCTCCGAATCGTCCGTAACCAATAATTAGAATCTTTTTCATAGTCAGATAATTATAGCAAATCAGACTTCTTAAGAGATAAAAGTTAATATAGATTAAATCTATTTAAGATATCGTCCGGCAATCAGGCGCCAAAGAATATCAACAACTACCATAATAAAAATATAGATTGCTATAAATCTATACTGATTAATAGGCTTATAAGTTCGAATTAATACATATAACAACATCAGAGCTATAACTACATAGCCTATCTGAGCTATCCATATTATTAAAGGAATATTCAGTAACTTTCGACTCATCTTAAACCTTGACACTAAACTGGCAGGGGAGACAGGCTTCGAACCTGCGACCTTCGGTTTTGGAGACCGACACTCTACCAACTGAGCTACTCCCCTTTGGATAAATACAGTTTATCTTAATAATTTAATTTTGTCATTGAGATGTCTAATAATTTATAAAAAACGCCTATGGATAGGTTCTTTCCTTTTTCGGACAGATAGGATAGAAGTTACTTCTATAAGAGGCCGAATTAGGCACGTAGTTACGAATACTGGTGTTCATAATAATAGGTATAAATATTTATTTAAGCTAGTAGTTTAATTAATAGTAGACGTTAAATAACTAGCTAAGTTTATAAAACACTAAACAATATATTTTATCTATGACTTCTTATCCAACCAATTTGCCTTACACCATAGATAATAATAATTTAATTAAATGACTAATTTAGATAATTAACCAATATAGATTCTTTGCATCTCTCTTGATTTATGGTATAAACTATAGACAATATGAGTAAAATAATTCCTTCAAAACCATTCTTATTAGTTTTCTACGGTTATCCTGGTTCTGGAAGGACATACTTTGCAAGACAATTTAGTGAAGAATTTCAGGTCGCAAACCTCCAATCAGATCGAATTAGATCAGAATTATTTGAAAAACCTCGTTACGATAATCAGGAAAATAGCATCACTAGACAGTTGATGGATTATATGTGCGAAGAATTTCTATCTTCGGGCTTAAGCGTTGTTTATGATGCCGATGTTTTTAAAAATGGTCAAAGAACATTCTTAAAAAATTTAGCTAATAAATATAAAGCTGAAATTGTGGTCTGTTGGCTACAAATAGACGAAGAAACATCATTTGCCAGAAATGTCCGAAGAGATAAAAGAAGAATTGACGATAAATATGCTCCGAAATGGGATCGTACAACCTTTGATACATTAGCAAAACAAATGCAAAATCCCGTAACTAACGGTGAAGTTGTTGTGATTAGTGGTAAACACTTATATCAGACTCAAAGGAATGCTGTTGTTGCACATCTTAAAAGCAGAGGAATAATATCTGCAACTGACTTGAAAAATAACATGGCAAAGCCTGGAATGGTTAACCTAATCCCAAATCTAAATGCTGGTCGTGTTAACATGTCTCGAAGAAATATTTTTATTAGATAAGTGAAATGGTTTCAAAAGAATTCGAACTTGATGGAATAAAGATTCGAGTTATTAAAAATAAAAGAAATCGACGAATCCGATTAACAATTTCCGGACATGAAGTTAGAGTGTCTATACCTTATTTTGTACCATACTTTGAAGGTCTCAAGTTCGCTAAATCAAAACTCGATTGGATTAATACAAGACTTAAACCGAAGACTTTTTATTGTAATAATCAAAAAATAGGCAAAAACCATCATTTAGTACTTATACCGACCAGTAATAATAAACTTAGCTCTAAAATTAGTGATATTTTTATCTATATTAATTATCCCGAAAATCTCGATATAAACGATGGCTTAATTCAAAAATATATTGAAACTAAGGTAAATAAAGCTCTCAAATTACAAGCTCAAATACTATTACCAAAAAGGGTTAAATATCTAGCCGAAAAATATGATTTTAATTACCAAGACATATATATAAAAAAACTAAAAACAAGATGGGGAAGTTGTGATAGTAAAATGAATTTAACCTTCAATTTAAAATTAATGAATTTAGATTGGGATCTCATTGATTACGTTATCCTCCATGAATTAACTCATACAAAGCATATGCATCATCAAAAAGCATTTTGGAATGAACTGACGAGAATCAGCCCAAACGCTAAAATACTTAGATCTAAACTAAAGGAATGTTAAAGTTTTAGTGTTAAAATAAGCACATGGATTTTGAACTAAACAAAGATCTAATTAACCACCAAAATACCCTCAATTCTTTAATAAATAGCATGAATGACGGGGTGATTGCTCTAAACGATAATACTGAAATAACAATATATAATGCTGCTGCCTTAAATATTCTTGATATAAATAACGTCAAAATAAAATCTAAAATCGATCAAGTCTTAAAACCAATCGATAAAAATAATCAGGAAGTTAAAATATCAGAACTGATCCTTAAAACTAAATTTCCAGATATCAATAGAGATTTCAGAATCAAATATAATGATGGTAGTACTATTAATTTATATCTAAGTATCTCACCAGTAAAATTAGACTATGGTAAAAAATCTACTATTGGTTACGTCTTACTACTTCGAGATATCACCAGAGAAAAATCACTCGAGGATGAAAGAGATGAATTTATTAGTGTAGTTAGTCACGAACTTAGAACTCCTATAGCTATATCGGAAGGAAGTATCAGTAATGCTGAATTTGTGGTCGATAAAACAGGCGATCTAAAGACTATACGTCAATCTTTAAAAGAAGCTCATTCCCAAATTTTATATCTAGCCGATCTTATTAACGATTTATCAACATTATCACGGGCCGAACGAGGAGTCCTAGAAGTAAATATTGAAGACATCGATATCAATGACCTAGTCAAGGAGCTTAAGGATTCTTATCAGGCTGACGTTGAGAAAAAAGGCTTAGAATTAAAGTTAGAGCTTAAAAAGAATCTTCAACCTTTAAGATCTTCTCGACTTTATGTTAAAGAAATTCTCCAAAATTTCATTACCAACTCAATTAAATATACTGATCATGGTTTTATAAAAATTAGTGCCGAACAGGATGAAGATTATACCATATTTAAAGTCAAAGATACTGGCATAGGTATAAGTAAAACGGATCAAGAAAAAGTCTTTGATAAATTTTTTAGATCCGAAGACTTTCGTACTAGAAAATCTAATGGTACTGGTTTAGGGCTATATGTAACCATGAAATTAACCAAATTAATAAAAGCTAAGATTCAGTTAGATAGCGCCTTAAACAAGGGATCTACTTTTATTATTTCTATTCCGAACCTTGAACCACCGAAGATCCCATGACAGGAATGCAAACATTTCGACCTTTCCAAAGTACTTCTTTAAACTCATACATATACATAGACATAAACCATAAATAGATGTCATACATGCCGGCTATAAAGCCAAGCAGCAAAACGCTTTTAAAGGTTTTCTTATAACTATTTTTAACGACAAAATAATATATTAGATTAAATGACATTAATACTAAAAGGCTTAAAAAAGTAAGCCAATAATGCGCTTTGTAGATACTATAAACAAACTCCAGTAATGGCATTATAAGAATTAATATTTCAAAAATAATTACAAAGCTTAAGTAATCTAGTCTTTGTTTTAAAGACGGATATTTTAACCTAATAGAGGTTTCGATTTGAGCATTATAATCTTTAACGCTTAAGATATTAAAAACATTATTAGAAAACATAAAGCTATAACCATCTTTCGAATTAGCTATTTTTTTAGCAATTGTTCGTTCTGGAATAATATCCCTCTTAAGTCCTTTAAAATCTCCAAAATATAATAAATCTTCCTTGTATATAGCCCACAAGGTACTTAGGACTGGAGGTCTATTTAAAAATCTTCTTGGTAGACTAATCTCCCACAAGTACCTAAGTGGTTGCGCTAATATTGCCTTAAAAAATCCTAAATGTTCGTAATCATTATTCGGTAATAGACTAATCATACGTTTCTTTTTATTAAGCATGAACTCAATAATCTTTCTAAGTGAATCTACATCAAAACGTACATCTGCTCCTGCAAAAACAATTATTTCACCGTTACTTGCCTCACTTAACTGTTCATAAGCATAGTTTTTAGCAAGATAGTCTAGAGGTGGAACTTTACCCTCCAGAAACACCACTCCAGCGTGAGCGAAACTTCTAATAATTTCAGCAACTTTTTTAGACTGAGAACAATCATCAAGCACAATAATTTCTAATTTTGGATAATCGCTTTGAACCAAACTATTGAGACATTCTTCTAAATCTTTGTCTTCATTACGAGCTGGAATGGCGACGGTAATTGAAGGTAGTTTATAATCATTTAAAAACTTATTAATTTTTGAAGGTAATAGTTTAGTAGAACTTCGATAAGTAGAATAAATTAAGACTATAATAGTTAAAATCTGAATAATAATTAGAACAAGAGCTTCAAACCTAAAGGAACGAATAAATTGATTAAATAAATAACTAAAGCCCAAAAAGAGTGCTTGAACGATAATCAGCATTCGAAAAGTTTTTAAAAAAGAATTACGTAAATAAATAATTTGTTTATTGGAATTAATAATTTTGAAATAGTTAATAATTCTAAAAATACTAAAATAACTAAAAACAATCGAAAATACATTGAAGTCAAAATAGAGTAAGGCTAAGGTCAATAAGATTATTAAAATAATAGAAAGGATACCCAATATCTTATTAAGTTTAGAGTTAAAAAATCTAAAAATTATCAAATCAAAAAGAATACTTGCCAGAAATGCCAAAGCAACAAAAAGCATAATATAACTATAGCACTTAAACACAGATCGAAAGTTAGATCTTTAAAAAGTTCTTGATCGAATCTTTATTATCTGATAGAATTGACAAATAGATTCCTACAATAACGTAGGATTTTTTAATTTAAGGAGTAATACTTTGGCCAATAATAGTATTCCTAAAAAGAGAAAGCTTAAGGATCCAATTAGCTTTAGAGATAAGCTAGCCCAAAAAAGCATACCAAGTACCAAAAAGGAATCAAAGCTTAGGAAATATAATACGAAAATTAGCAAACCATTTAAGACATTGTCAAAAATTAAAGCCTTAAGACCTTTATTTCTAGTAATGCACATAATTGGACTTATTATCTATCCGAGATATATACGAAACAGTTTTAATGAACTAAAAGATGTAACATGGCCTAAGTTTGGAGAAAGTCTGAAGTTAACGTATGCCGTTATTATTTTCGCCGTTATTTTCGGAGCAGCAGTAGCTCTAGTAGATTTAGGACTTGGGAAAATATTTAAAGTAATTTTACTGAAGTAAAAAGAAGGAGAAATTATGCCTCAAACCAAACATCATGACACTACAAAGAAATGGTACGCCATTCATACTTATAGTGGTTATGAAGAAAAAGTAGCTGAAAGCATCAGACAACGTGCTGATACTTTAAATATGAAAGATAAAATCTTTGAAGTATTAGTACCTAAAGAAAAGATGATTGAAATTAAAAATGGAAAAAGAAGAGTAGTAGAGAAAAAAATATTTCAAGGATATGTTTTAGTTGAAATGAAACTATCTGATGATGCTTGGTATATAGTTCGAAACACACCGTCAGTTACAGGATTTGTAGGAAGTGGAAGCGAACCAAGTCCTGTAGAAATAGAAGAAATTGAGAAGATACAAAAAAGAATGGGTCTTGAACAACCAAAACATAAGATTGACTATAAGGTTGGAGAAGTTGTTAACATCATAGATGGTCCATTTAAAGGTTTCGATGGAACTATCAATGATATTGACCTCCAAAAGGGCAAACTCAAAGTCTTGGTTTCAATGTTTGGACGAGAAACACCAATAGAATTAGATAGTTTACAGGTTAAAAGAGTATAGGAGAATATATGGCAGAGAAAAAAGTAATTGCAAATTTAAAACTTAAAATTAAAGGTGGACAAGCTAGCGCAGGACCTCCAGTAGGTAGCACACTGGGACAGTATGGAGTGAATATGATGGATTTCGTAACTCCCTTTAACGATCAAACCAAAGATATGATGGGTAAAGACGTAACCGCTCATATTCAAATATTCGACGATAGAAGTATGAAATTTCGTGTAGTAGGCCCCCCAACAGATGATTTAATTAGAACAAAATTAAACATCAATAAAGGTTCAGGTCGACCCAATAGTGAAAAGATAGCTAAGAAACTAAGTGATCAAGATCTTACAGAAATAGCTACCGCTAAGGCGAAAGACATGAACACCGAAGATATCGATGCAGTCAAAAAAATGGTTAAAGGAACTGCACGAAGCATGGGTGTAGAAGTAGAATAATAATTAATTTTTAGGAGATTTAATAAATCGTTTGGACTAAGAAGGAGAATATATGGCTAAAGAATTAGCAAAATCTAAAGACAAAGTAAATAAAGTCGAAACTAAGGAAGAAAAAGAATTAAAAACTACTCCAATAGTTGAAAAGCCTACAGCTAAGGCTGGTAAAAGAAGCTCTAAAGCGATATTAGAAAAACAAGCTTTATTAGAAAAGGAAGAACGAAAGAAAAATAGTGAAGAAATTAATGCTAGTGAAAAAACTAAATTAATCATTAAAACTAGACCAAAAGCTGAAAGACGTTCTAAAAAATATAAGGAAGTTTATAAAACTATTGATCAATCTAAGCAATATGCATTAAAAGATGCTATGAAACTTGCTAAACTTACTTCCACTACAAAATTTGATGCCAGTATTGAATTACATATAAATCTAAATGTTGATCCTAGACATGCCGATCAAAACATAAGAGACAGTATCGTTCTACCAGCCGGTAGCGGTAAATCTGTTAGGATAGCTGTCTATATCGAAGATCTAGAAGCTCCTAAAGATTTACAAGCCGATATAGTTGGTGGCGCAGAACTACTCCAAAATATAGATAAAGGTGTCATAGAATTTGACGTTTTAATAACTACTCCAGCCATGATGCCAAAATTGGCTCGATACGCTAAGACTTTAGGACCTAAAGGCCTTATGCCTAATCCAAAAAGCGGAACTGTGACAAATGATTTAACTAAGGCTTGCCAGGAAGCTAAAGCCGGTAAAATAGAATATAGAGTAGACTCAAACGGGATTGTCCATACCATGATCGGCAAGGTCAGCTTTAGCGAAGATGATTTGCTAAAGAATGCCGAGAGCTTACTAGTAAGCATAAAAAATAATAAGCCTGCATCGATAAAGGGAACATATCTAAAATCTATTTACGTTTCAACCACAATGGGGCCTTCAATTAAAGTCGATCAGTCTAGCATATAATTCTTAGCGGATTTAGTGAATTTTACGCATTACATTCATAAGGGCGGTATTAATTCTTGTAAATGCTCCTAATCCACCTTTAAAAAAGAAGTATCTATCTCGCCAAACAGGTTCGTATTTATTCTTAAAACGGTATAGTCCAGAAAAAGAGTAAAAGCGATCGCCGTTAGCATAAGCAAAACTTAAAACACTATCTATCAAAGTGCGATCTTCCTTGTTCTTAATGTCCTTGTTTATGCCAGCTAACGGGCATAGACCGAGATTTAACCTCGAATAACCAGAATGTTTAAGTTCTTCTATTAATTTAATTAGTAGATAATCATTGACGTTACCAAGAGAGTCTTTTCGAAAGCGTAAAAGATCATAAGTGGCTTCTTCACTATCAAAATCTGGAGCTATTAAATTTACAAAAGCCATCATTTTACCCTCTTGATCATAAGCCGCTAGGACCTTTGTGAGATTCATATAATCAAAACTAAAATAACCCATAGCAAAACCACGCTCAACGTGGCCACCTCGACCTAACCAATCATCTGAAATCATTTTTAATTCATTTAAAATCTTTGGATCATGAGGCGGATTTAAAAATTTATAACTATAGTTAGCCTTAGTATATCTATTTAAAATATTTCTAAAATATTTATCTTTAATAGTATTTTTTAAAAAATGGTTAATATCTACGACGGCCTCCTGACCTATTTTTTGGCTATTAAAACCTAAAGCCTTAAACACATCCATGTAACTTTCTTCGCAGTGGATAAATGCCGGCTTCCAGTCGTTACCAAAGCAAACATAACTAAACTCATTAATAAGCTGCTTAAAACGGGCTTTCTTTCCTACCGGACTACCTAAAACTAAAGCAATTCCTTTATTAACCCTATAAGCTAAGGCACTCTTCTGAGTAGAATCAAAAAAATATTTTTTATCTTCAGGCCATAACTTAAAGAAATCTTCACTTCTAGCGTCATGCATAGACCATAATAAATCTCTAAATTTTAAGCTTTGCTGTTTCTGAGAAGAAAACTTATCTTTTATAGGTTTAAAAAAGGAAATAACAACATAAGCAAGAGCTGCTAAATATACCAAAAATAGAGAATCTATAAAGAACCGAGCCTTTTGATCAAATGCCCTTAAAGGGTTATTGGTGATATTAAATTGATCAATAGTTAAATGAAAGGCACTTACAAAAGATATTTTTTGATGAAAGCCACTTTCTCCTAAAAGCCTATAGCCTATAATCCCATAAAGTAATAAAGCTAAAATCACGATTGCAGATATTTTTAAGGCTGACCGAAAACTTTGAGTATCGCTTTTAACAACATATTTTTCTTTATTAATAAGAAGTAAGGCTATTAGAAAAAGTGGTAATACTATGGTTCTTAGTATTAAAGTACTTAGGTGATGAAAATTGAGTCTAATATCATTAAAATTTTCTAAATTAGCCCCCAAATAAACGGAGTAAACAATGATTGTTAAAAACCAGGCATTTTTCTTTCTTCGCTGTAATAAAAAACTTAAGTATATTAATGAAAGAGCAACAATTAGAGATATATCTATTGAATAGAAACTAGTTCTAAAAAAATGTTTTAATAGAACTTGACTTAAAAGAGTTCCAACTATTATAAAAATACCATGTAGCAAGACGATTAGAGCAATAAATCGGATTGCAAAATTGCCTTTTATAAAATTGTAATTTTTAAAACTAAATTGTTTAATTTTAATCATTTCCTAGATACATTTTAGCATGTCACTATTTATGATTAATATTTTTATTACGTTTATGCTTGCTTAAAGAATAAAAACTCTAATACAATAATTAAAACTAGGAGGCAAAGTGGGGGTATTAAGCAACACTCAAATTAAACAGTATCTTAAGGATGGACATATAGTCTGTCGCCCGTTCAACGAAAAACACATATCGCACGCTAGCTTAGATGTAACCCTAGGTTATTATTATTTTAGAATTGAAGCTCAAAATGATCGAAATGTTTATAATCCATTTGATTTAGAAGACGTTGAAAGATATTTCGAAGGACCATTCAAAGCTATTTCCCATAAAGAGTGGTGTGATTTAAATGGCATGAAACTATTTAAAAATATTCCTCCAGAACACCCAATAATTGCTCTCAAACCTGGCGAACGTATATTAGCCCACACCCACGAATTTTTCGGTATTAATCCACCTGGAGCATACGAATTAAAATCTAGATCAAGCTGGGGAAGAAATGGCATAGCTGTATGTTTTGATGCTGGATGGGTTGACCCTGGATACATAAATCGCTTAACACTTGAAATTTTTAACTTAAACATCCGCGAAACAATACTACTACCAGTAGGCGAGAGGATAGCTCAAGCTATTTTTCACGAAACTGGAGAGGTCGAAGGAAATTATGGAGAAGGACGAAATAACGGATTCAGTGGTAAATATCAGGACGGAACCGATTTAGATGATTTAATTAGAACCTGGTCACCAGACAAGATGATACCAAGAGCATATTTAGACAAAAGAAGTATGCCTCAAAAAATCGAAGGGATGTTTTATGATTAGGGGTAAATATATCGTCATTGAAGGACCAGAAGGATCCGGTAAGACCTCTCAGGTAATTGAACTCGAAAAAAAATTAAAAGCCGCTAAATTTAATGTCAAAATTTTTAGAGAACCCGGTACATTTAATGACTTAACAGCAAGGGCTATTAGAACGATTACTCAAAATCCAGTTTATCCTTTAGACTCAAAAACTGAGGTCCTACTATACAACGCGGCTCGACATCAAACCTTAAAAGTGATTAAACAATCCGTAGATAATGGGGTCTATTGTATTGTCGACCGCAATTATCTTTCGACTCTTGCCGTTCAATACTACGCTCGAAACGACATAGAGGATTATCAAGCTTTAAATAATATTATTAACTTCGCAGTCGGCGAAATTGAGCCTGATCTATGCATTGTTTTGGATGCCCCTACAAATATTCTAATGGAAAGGGTCAAAAATCGTAATCAAGGAGAAAGATTCGATAATCTAGATGCCTCCTTCCTAGAAAGAATGCGAGCTGGTTATCTATGGGAGGCAAAACAACGTAACTTTCCAGTAATTTATGCCCACGAAAGCATAGAAGAAGTATCGATGAAAATATGGAGTTTAGTTACAGATATTCTCAAAGTACGTAATAAACAAAGCTTATTAAAAAACGATCAAGCAACTTCAATAAAGGAAATAATTGCACAACGCGAAGACTTAAAGTCTGTAAAAGACAATCCTTATATTAATAAAAAAGACGGCTTAGTACCCGAAATAACAGATGAAGGATACGAATATTTATCACAAATAATTACTAACACCACAGGTAATGTTTATGCCTTCAATAATCAAATTAGCGCTATCACCGTAGCAGCCTCCATGGCAAGGCTATCAAGACGCGGAGACGACTTAAGGATCACATTACTGGATGAATTTGCAAACGAATCAGGGAGAGATGAAAACCTACTAAAAAAAGTCATAACAGCCTATGGAGATGATTCTGTTCAACAGTTAACTGGGCTGCATTTTGTTATCGAAGAAGCGTCAAATCTACTTACTAAAAAAATTGAATGGGGAAGGCTTGCAGCTTATTTAGAGCAATCGACAAGGTATATATTTTATGACCAAAAAGATAAAAATAATAAGTTCAAATACTTTATTCCTAAAAACCTGAAACCCAGCGTCAAGAAAAAATATATAGCAACAATGGATGAAATATTTGAAACTTATTCATTAATAGTTAAAAAGTTGGTTAAGCACATTAGAAAAACTAGCAAAATACCAGAAAAAGAAA
>JAJZYA010000015.1 GCA_021806285.1 bacterium
TTCATTCTGAAGCATAGTTTCTGGTAACTTAACGTCAATTTTTTCTGATAGTTTACTAAGTAGCTGTTCCTCATATTGTCTATTAAATTGATTATCTTTTTCAATCTGTAATTGTTTTTTAAGCTCTTCTTTAAATTCTTGGACAGTCTTAAATGGCCCATAGCTTTTTACGAATTCAAGATCTAATTTTGCTTCGATAGGCTTTTGAACATCTTTTACATTGACCTCGAAATTAACTTTTTTAGATTTAAATTCTTCAACATGATAATCCTTTGGAAAAGTAATTTCGAATTTCTTAACTTGACCTTTTTTAACTCCGATTAATTTTTCTTCAAATCCAGGTATAAATGTATTAGAACCAAGCACTAAATTATAGTTATCTGAGGTAGCTTCCTTTATAGGTTCGCTGTTTTTAGGTTCAGTGCCTTTAAAGTCTATAGTTACCTGATCATTGAGCTGAGATGCTCTATTTACGGATTCAAACTTGGTAGCTCTTTTTAAGATCTCTTTGATAGCACTATTCAATTCTTTTTCGGAAACTTTTTCTTTCTTTAAATCAATTTTGATATTTTTATAATCTTTAAGTTTAATTTCACCAATTATTTCAACTTCAATTTTAAATTCTAATTCTGTAAACGGTACAAATTTAGCTATGGTAATCTTCGGATCATTGACTACTTTTAACTTAAGGTCATTAACACATTTTGGGTAATAATACTTAAATGATTCATTAATAACTTCATTTTGAAGGGTACTTTGATCAAGATATTTTTCAACTAATTCAACAGGGGCTTTGTTGGGGCGAAAGCCTGGAATTTTAACACTATTTTTGAGTTTATTTAAAGCTCTTAATTTAAAATCTCTGAGATCTTCTTCGTCTAATACCAAATTAAAGTTGGCTGACGTTTGATCGATACTTTGATTTAAAATTTTCATACAAGTTTAAACTTTACCATAGATCTGTTTATTTTAAAAGTAGTTCAACTAAAATAAATCCGGAAGCTAAAAACCATGCTATCTCAACAATAAGACCTATTGGTTTTTCGAACCATTGAATAAATGCGCTCATTCTATAAAGTAATCCGGGTTTGTAATTCTTGTTTTGATTAATCAATATAAACTTTTTTAGATTAACTAAATCGGGAGATGTAGCAATAAATGCACATAAGATCACTATTAAATAAGAAGTAGGTTTTATTATGAAAAGAACTATAGCTAGAATTATGCATAATAGGATATCTACGCATAAAAAGGTCTTGAAATACTTAGATTTAATGAATTTGTCATTATCTTGTTTAGTTCCATAGTGTGGAATTAAGTCTAAGAAATAATGTGAAATAAAGGCCAGTGGAACAGCTATAAATGGATTAGAAATAGTTAAGCCAATAATAGATCCGGTAATAGCGTGATTGATAGCGGTCACTTTTTTATAGTTCTAATTATTTCTTCAATCGATAATTCTTCTTGGGTGGAGTGGAGTAGATCTTTAAGGTTATATTTATTTGTTTTTAATTCATTTTCTCCAACAATTATCACATATCTAAGGTCTTCTCTTAAAGCCCATTTAATTTTTTGCCCAATTTTATTATTAGAAAAATTGACGACCGTATCGATATTATTGTCTCTTAACTGATTGAGTAGATTAATACTTCCCTCGTATACATTACCAATTAACAGTACACCTAAAGTATTATGATTTTCGAGCTTAGGGATTAAATTGTGGCCGCTTAAAAAGTTAAAGAAGCTACTATCTCCAAGACCAAAACCAACTATTGGCAAATTGTCCTCCCCTAGTTGTTCAATCAAATGATCATATCTTCCGCCCCCCATAATGGAGCGACTATTGGCTGGATCATTATCCGTAACTTCAAAAACTATATCCGTATAGTAATCAAAACCTCTAATAATAGATGTATCAAATACTAAATTCGGTAATTTTAAATACGAAAAAATTTGATATAAGTTTTGATAGCTAGAGCCTTCTTTATATTTGGTCGGTATCTGTTCTAAGTTATTTATTTCTAAAAATTGTAATAAATCTTCTATGTTAATAGGATTTTTAATAAACTTACCAAGCTCTTCCTTAAAAGATTTGGAATCAATTTTGTTCTTTTTATCTATAATTCTAAAAACATCCAAGTAATTTTCCTTTGAAACCCCTAAGTCATCTAAAACATTCTCGATTAAGATTCTTGAATTAATCCTAATTGTATAATCACTTGTGCTAGCTTTAAACTTTTTAAAAATATTATAAATTATGTTTATTAACTCTATTTCAGCTAAAACAGATTCCTCTCCAAATATATCTACATTTAGCTGCCAATGTTCTCGAAATCTACCATTTTGAGGTCTTTCATATCTTAAAAGATTTGGTACACTATACCATCTTAAAGGATAGTTTAAGGACTTTCTTTTAGCTGCAACCATTCTTGATACCGAAGGAGTCATTTCGGGACGTATAACAACCTTTCGATTCCCTCTGTCAATAAAAGAATAGGTTTGTTCATTAACTATTTCTTGGCTACTCTTAGATAAATAGAGTTCTTCGCTCTCGATCATCGGAGCATTATATTGTTTATATCCAAAGGATTTAACTACCTCTTTTAAGTTATCAAAGATATAATTGAAAATCTTTTGGTCTTCTGGGTAAAAATCTCTCATCCCTTTATATGGGTTTAGATTTAAATTCATACTTAAAGTTTATCTTGAGACGATATCAAAAGCAAAAAATAGTTATTCTCGTTTAAATTATATAAAAACTCTTTAGTCTAATAATTTAGGCTTTGGTTTATATATCTTATGGTGCGCGAGAGAGGACTTGAACCTCCATGCCGTAAGGCACATGCTCCTAAGGCATGCGTGTCTACCATTCCACCACTCGCGCTTAAGACTTGATTATATATTATCTAAAGACAAGGGATATTTCAAAATAAATTATTGATTTTTAGATTGTTTGTAAGCTTCAAACCATACTGTAGTCACAGTATTAATAATAATAGGGACAAGCTCTTCTTTAACTTTATGGCTTAATTTAACTGTCCAACCTTTTTCGTAGAATTCATCGTAAATCTTTAAACGTACGACTTTCTTTGCTACTTTACGGAACCAAACGTTTAAGGAGGCATTCGATAAACTAGAAATAAATTCTTTAGTTGGCATTATGTCGTTAAAGGTTAAGGGTGCAATTATGGTTGCAACACCTAATTCAAAGGCTGCATGAGTCGTAAATAAACCTTTAGGTCCCCACATTTTCCAGTTATTTTTTATAACTTCACTTCCGGTTTCACCGTTCATAATTAATTTTTTCTTAATAGAATTTCTGGTACTGTTACTTTCACCATTCCGGAGCTTTGAAAGCTCTTCAGTATATGGGTAGTGATGCGCGGGGGTAAGACCGTCAACGACGGCATGAGCGAGCCAAGCGGCTTCAAAAGCAGATCTAGTTTCATTTTTTTCTTTAAGAGCTTTAACAAGTTCCCTAAAATGATTATCAATAGAATCTAGGAGCTCTGTGTCTTTCTTATCCTCAGGCTTAATAAAATGCCAAGGTTCATCTTTAGAAGGACTTTTTCTTTTAATTCCATCTGGACCATTATTGCCTTCAAAATGTAAAATATTTTTAATAGACGGAAAATCACAATCCGGAACTAATTCTTCTAAATGCTTTCTAGCAATACGATCGATTTTTTGATGGGCACCAATAATAGAGCCTGAGATTTTAGTAAGAGTTGAGCCGGCGTACATATAATATAAATTAGTCTAAATTAATAATTTTTCTAAGATTATCTACTTTTTTGAATAACGATTTATATTCTAGCATATTCTTTGGATTATTAATAAATTTTTCAACTGCCTGATGGGCTAGTTCAATTAAATTAGTATCGTGAAAATCGACTAACTTTAAATCTAATAAACCATGTTGGAGGTTGCCATATATAGCACCAGGTCCACGAATTTTTAAATCAAGTTCAGCAAGTTCGAATCCATTATTAGTAGATTTTAAAGCCTCCAATCTTCTAGAGGGTATCTTATTGTCGTCATGGATTAAATAACAATGACCGTCTAGGTGACCTCTACCAATGCGCCCTCTTAATTGGTGAAGCTGAGCAAGACCGAAACTATCACTCGAATAGATAACCATAACAGTAGCATTCGGTATGTCGATACCGACTTCAATAACCGTGGTAGATACCAATATATCAATTTTTTTATTAAGAAAATCTTCTAATTTTTGATTTTTAAGATCACTCTTTAACTTGCCGTGTAAAAAGTCGACCTTAAATTCTTTAAATATTTTAGTCGTCTCTTCTAAAACGTTCTCCAAAGAATCGTCTTGATCAATTTTAGAATTAATTTTCGGGACAATCACAAACATTTGTTGACCCTTATTAAGAAGTTTTTTAATTGTTTCAACACTCCTTAAATATTGGCTTTTAGATTTTATATAAGTATTAATGACCGTATCTTGTTTGGGCTTAGTTTTTAGAACTGATATTTTTAGCTCTTTAAAGAGGGTTAGTGCTAAGCTTCTAGGAATTGGTGTAGCACTTAATGACAGGAGATGAGGTAAATAATTTGCTTTTTGTTTTAATAACTTTCTTTGATTAACTCCGAAGCGATGCTGTTCATCAACACACACTAGTGCTAATTTTGAAAATCTTAGATTATCGTTAAGAAGCGCATGAGTACCAATTATAATTAATGGTTGATTAGATTTAATAATTTCTAAAATTTTAGCCCTTTCATTATTAGGTGTTGATGACGTTAATAAATAAATATTTTTAGTATAGGAGCTAAACATTTTGATGAAATTTAAATAATGTTGTTTAGCTAAGATTTCAGTTGGAGCCATTAAGCTGGTTTGGTAACCCTTATTAATTAGGAGTAACGAGATCATGGCGGCGATAACTGTTTTTCCACTTCCAACATCTCCTTCAACCAATCTGTTCATAGGTTTCTTTTTATTCAGATCATTCATTATTTGCCAAATAACTTTTCTTTGATCATCAGTTAATTTAAAAGGTAACTTATTCACAAAATCTTTAGCTAAATCTATATCTAAATCAATCTTGACGCTTTTAAATGAATCAATCTCGTTTTCATTTAGTTTAGCCGAAAGAATTAAATCAAAGATTGAATTAAAAGCTAATCTATCATGGGCTAAATTAATATTATTACTGTTTTTAGGGAAATGTATTTCTTTTAAGGCCAGAGCATAATCCATAAGACCGAATTGTTTAAATAAATTTGAGGGATATATGTCTTTATATTGACTGGCTAAGTTTATACAACTAGCTAAGGCTTTTCTAATATCCTTCGAATTTAAATTATTCGTTTCTTTATAGATAGCAAGTATGCGAGCACTATTTATTGGATTAGGACCTACTTTTTCTAAACTAGGATTAATGATTGAAAAACGATTGTAATTTAGTTCGTAATTACCAATTAAATAATACTCACTATTAAGATCTAGGCTAGCCGCTCTATAGCTTTGATTAAACCATATCACTAATACCGATCCACTTCCATCACTAGCAATAGCTTCGGTTATAGTCCGGCTCCTAGATATATGTCTCGTTTTAGGGCTTAAGAACTTAACTTTTAAACAGACTGGACCGTTTTTAATATTTTTAATTAAATCAACGTTGGAATAATCTATATATTTTTTAGGATAAAAGTGAATTAAATCATCAATAGTCTTAATCTTCAATCTGTTAAATAAGATCGACTTTTTAGGTCCAATTCCTGGTATTTCACTGACTGGATCATTTAGATTCATGATTTTGTGTGTTAAAAAAATAAAAGCGCTGAATCTTTAAAAGCTTTACCTCTTCGTATTATAGCTAGATTGTTATGGAATAGACTTAAATCAAGCTCTTCTTTATTTGTTTTAATATTATTAATAGTAATAGCATTAGAGTTCAAGAGACGACGAGCCTCACCCTTCGAAGCTGCCAACCCAACTTCGACTAAACAATTTAAAATACTATCTTTTTTTCTAACCTTACAATGTTTAACTTCTTTTTTTAAGAGTTCTAACTCTTTAATAGTAATATCTTTAATATCTCTTTGAACTGTTAAATATTCTGTAATTTTTTGAGCTTCTTGAGCCATTTTAAGACCATGGACAAACTTTGTGACGTCAAACGCGAGTTTAGATTGACCGATTCTTAAAGAAGGATTCTGACGATGTTCTTTCAATATCTCTTCAATTTGGTCCTTACTTAAAAAGGTATAAATTTTTAGAAAATCTTCTAAGGACTGATCATCGGTATTAATAAAAAACTGATAAAAAGAAGTTGGGCTCGTTTTATTAGGGTCTAGCCATATAGCCCCACCTTCGGTTTTACCAAATTTAATTCCAGTCGTTTTATTTATAATTAACGGCAGGGATAAAATATTAACTTCTTTATTTAACTTTCTTCGAATTAGATCAACTCCCGTAATACTATTTCCCCATTGATCGGCGCCACAAAGTTGAAGATTAACTCCATATTCTTGGAATAAATGATAAAAGTCATAACCCTGAATTAGACTGTAACTAAACTCAGCATAACTTATTCCATTACCTTCACTTGAGATACGAGACTGTACAAAATCTCTTCCGACCATTTGCCTCAAAGGAACATATTTTCCTATTTCCCTGAGAAAATCTATATATTTTAGATCTTTAATCCAATCGTTATTGTTAACGACCGTAATGTCTTTAGTACCTAATATTTTTTTAAATTGATCCGATAGTTTATTGGCTCTTTCTTTAATTATATTAAGATCGGTTAGTTCTCTTTCCTTACTTTTACCATCTGGATCACCGATTTGGCCAGTAGCACCTCCGACTAGCAAGTAGGCCTTATGTCCGTAATTAATGAAATGCTTGACTAATATAATGACAGCTAGATTGCCAATTGTCATTGAATCAGCACTGGGATCTACCCCTAAATAAACAGTGAACTTATCCTTATCTAAGACCTTCAAATCTTTAAAAGTCGACTGATAAATTAAATTTCGATACTTAAGTTCGCTTAGTAGTCCCATAATTTAGTTTTTATTATAACAAACATTTAGTTCTAATCTTAATTTCTTTAATTTAACTTAAATTTTTTAAAAGTTAATTTTAACATTAAAAATTTGTTATAATAATCTTAATCATTATAAGAGGATAGATCAAACAATTATGGTTCAGTTTAACTCACGAAGTCGTCATAAAAAACATTTACCTAGATCTCGAAAAAACGTTATTAGATTGAATCAATCTTTTTCGCATCGAAAAAAAGCCCGAAAAGCAGAACAAGCTGCTAAAAAAGCGCTATATTTAAGTACCTTGCCGAAAGAGAAATATAAACGAATACTCTATCGCCTTAAACCGTCTCATTTATATCATTATTGGTTTAGTCGCGAAGGATTAATAATGGGCTTAAGGATTGTTGGAATAGCTATTGTTGCGGGATTCATCATAACAATTGGTTTATTTGCGTATTTCAGGAAAGATCTTCCGCAATTAAAAGATATATCTGGAGACAATCTAGGTGGAAGTGTCTCATATTATGATCGGACGGGGAAAGTTTTACTTTTTCAGGATTACAATGGTATTAAGAGAGTTCCGGTTCAAAGCAATCAAATCTCTCCATACATGAAAGAAGCTACTGTAGCTATCGAAGATAGGAACTTCTATAAGGAAGGAGCATTCGATATTAGAAGCATATTCAGGGCTGCTGTTCATGATTTATTCCATCGCAATGGGGTTCTAGAAGGTGGCTCTACTATTACCCAACAAGTCGTTAAGCTCAACGAAAATTGGACAAATAATAGGACTATTACAAGAAAGATTAAAGAGTTAATTCTAGCCGTAGAAGTTGCCCGTGAATATTCTAAAGACCAAATATTAACTGGTTATTTAAATATAGCTCCATATGGAGGGGTAGACTATGGAGTTCAGGCTGCGGCGGAAGATTATTTTAGAGTAAACGCATCTCAATTAACTCTTCCTCAAGCTGTAATGCTAGCTGCTATACCTGAGAGTCCTAGCTATTATTCTCCTTATGGCT
The DNA here is from genome assembly GCA_021806285.1 of bacterium. Classification (GTDB taxonomy): domain Bacteria; phylum Patescibacteriota; class Saccharimonadia; order Saccharimonadales; family UBA4665; genus JAJZMH01. The sequence continues at coordinate 8,046 of JAJZYA010000015.1, forward strand.
CGACTCGATTTAATCCCGCAGCAGGAGACACCTTTAGCTCTCAAGCATTACTGGGTCGTATGAACTATATCTATAAAATGATGGTGCAACAGCATTATATTACTGAAGCTCAAGCTCAAGCTGCAATGAAGGTTAACATTTTAAACGAAGTCCAGCCAATGCAAGGAAAGTACACTAATATTAAATCGCCATACTTTGTTTTCGCTGCCAAACAGCAACTTGAAAATCAGCTTGGTAGCCAGGTTGTAAGTAGAGGTGGATTAAAAGTTATAACGACTCTTAATATGACCCTTCAACAAGATGCTGAGAACGACGTTACTAATAATTTACCTAGGGTTGAAAGTTATAAAGGTGACGAAGAAGCCATGGCAGCTGAGGACGTTAAGACTGGTCAAATGGTTGCATTAGTTGGTGGCGTTAATTTTAATAATCCTAATTACGGCCAGATAAATTATGCTAACATCAATGTTTCTCCTGGCTCAAGTGTGAAACCTTTTGTTTATGGAACTTTCATTAACAATAATACTGACGTAGGAGCAGGATCGGTACTTTATGACGTTCGGCAACCAATAATGAACTACTATCCTTGTACAAATTATGCTCGACCACTGAACGGTGGCAACTGTCTTGCCGATTATGACTTTAGATATCCTGGCCCTGAAACTATAAGGTATGCTTTAGCTGGCTCTAGAAACGTCCCGGCCATCAAAGCGGTTCTTTCAGAAGTTCCAAATGACACTTCCAATGGACACTTAGCTTCAATAGATAAATTTATTAGTACTTTTAATGCTTTAATGGGATATAAGGATGCCTATAAATGTTATCAGCCAAACGTTAATGTTGAAACAGCGGGCCCAAATCAACAAGCCCAGTGTTACGCCTCTAGTGGAATTGGAGACGGAGCTTATGTTCATATAGATCAACAAGTCAATGGAGATGCGAGTTTAGCTAGGCTAGGACAGGTTATTCCTCAGACTTACATATTAAGTGTTCAGGACGCTAGTGGTAAGTATTTATATAAATGGACTCAACCTAAACCTAAGCAAGTCATTCGTCCAGATGCAGCTTACATTATAGATAACATACTTTCTGATCCTAGAGCCACTTATTTACCCGGTAGATGTAGCGCTACTAACTGTACTCCGCTATCGGCCGGCGGTTATAAATTCCAACGCTATAATGGATGGGATATTGCAATTAAAACTGGAACCACCAACTATAACTTTGATGGATTAATGACAGCTTGGACGACTCAGTTTGCGGTTGTTAGTTGGGTTGGATATCATACTCGAAATTTAGCTATGACGGCTGGTGGTATGGAGTTTATGACAGAACCATTAACCAGAACCTGGATGGAACAAGCTTTAAGTACTCTCAATATGAAACCGGTTAACTGGACTCAGCCATCAGACATTAAAGTCTTACCTGCCTACGTTCAAAGAACACATGTTGGTTTAGGAAGCGAAGAACCTGGTCCTACTGATGAAATTTTTCCGTCTTGGTATAACGGTAAAAATAGCAATGCTACGTCAGAGACTATCGATAGGGTATCAGGCTTGCTAGCAACAAGTTGTACTCCGAGTTTAGCTAAAGAGGTTGTTGGAGGTGCTAACGACACTTCATTCTCGGCCGATATTTTCTACCCAACATTTGTTGGAAATGAACAAAATCTAGAGGCCAAGCAAGGAGGAGGAAAATCTATATCTACCACCCAAACAGATAATGTACATCATTGTAATGACACCCCACCTTCTGTTACTGTAACTGTTAGTCAAAATCTAGGTTCATCAAACTCATCAAATTCTGGTACTGCTAATCAATGTGATACCTCCTGCACTATAACCGTGGCTGCCACAGCTGGAACACATCCTTTGTCAGGCGGAAACTATACTATAGCACCAGCTGGAACCATCAACGTTACTTTAAATAATAACGTCATTAAGACAATTCAAATACCAAACACCCCAGCGGATAATCAAAACTTTAATTATAGTTTTAATTATTCTCCAACTATTAGCGGTTCAGGCACTATCCAGGCTACAGTAGTAGATAGTGTTCTTTATTCTTCTAGTAATTCAACGAATATTACCTATTACGCCCCTCTATCTAATTTAAGTGTAACTAAGAATGCATCAGGCTTTGATGTCTTTAGCTGGAGTGGTGGCATGCCGACATATAATATTTCTATTAATGGTAGTGTAGCCTGTTCTTCTCAGCAAGCTACTACCTGTACGGCTAATACTCCATTCACCTCCGGACTTCCGATCGTCTTATCAGATGGTAGCGGTTATAGTCTAAATAGTAGCGTAACTACACCAGACAAAAAGAAACGTAAAAAACAATTATTTTAGATAAGTATTAAGACAAGTTTTTAAATCAACAACCGAAAAATAGGATTTAGAATTAGTCTCTCTAGTTTTAGGTCCAATCATACCTTCAAACGACATATTCATAGCTTCATCAAATCTTTTCTTAATAAATGGAACGTGTCTGATTTCACCACTCAGTCCAACCTCGCCAATGACAATTAAATCTCTATTTAATTTTCTTTTGGCGGCAGCAGATGCTATAGCCATTGATACGGCTAAATCACTAGAAGGATCTTTCAAGGATAATCCCCCGACGACATTTATATATATATCTTTGTTGGATAAATTAAGCTTAGTCCGTCGTTCAAGAATAGCTATTAGCATATTAAGGCGGTTAATATCAATTCCACTGGCAGTCCTTTTAGGATATCCAAATTTAGTAGTATTAACTAAGGCTTGGATTTCAACAAGCATAGCTTGATTTCCTTCTAATGTAGCGTGGACAATTGAACCATCACTAATTAATCTTTCACGTAGGAGTTCTTTAGAGGGGTTTAAAGCTATTTTTAAACCTTTATCGCTCATTTCATAGATGGCAGCTTCGTTAACCGAACCAAAGCGATTTTTTAAGGCTTTTAAAATTTTAAAATTACCAAATTTATCTCCTTCAAATTGTAATACTACGTCAACTAGGTGTTCTAAAAGTTTTGGACCAGCAATATTACCCTCTTTAGTAACGTGCCCTACTAATATCACAGCCGTATTAGTTTTCTTAGATGCTTCAATGATAAAGTTACTTGAATTGGTTATTTGAGAAACACTACCTGAAGCTGAACTAATCTCAGATAATTGAATAGTCTGAATAGAATCTATTATTACTAAATCATATTCCTTAGTCAGTATGGTTGAAATAATATCGTCAGTAGAATTATTGCTAGCTAAATTTAAACTAATATTACTAATATTCATTCTTTTAGATCTAAGATATATCTGTGACAAGGATTCTTCGGCACTAACATAAAGTATTCTATATTTGGGATCAACTAAATCTGCAAGCCCTAGTAGAAGGGTACTTTTTCCAATTCCAGGCTCTCCAGCCAGTAAGGTAACACTCCCCTTTACTATCCCCCCTCCAAATACATTATTAATTTGAGCTTCTTGTAATACAATCCGCTCGTTTTCACTATTTAGATTTATTTTATCTAACTTAGTAGATTCAATTAAATGTCCTTTTATTTTGGAGTCTTTATTAAGTTCGATCTTTTCTTCAATACTATTCCATTGACCACAATTAGGACATTTACCGCTCCACGTTAAAAAACTCTCTAGACAGTTATTACAGACGTACCTTAACTCTTTTTTAGCCATTCTAGTTTTAATAATAGCATTAAAAACTTATTTTTTTATTGATATAGTTTCGTTAGAAATTTGGTAAGTTAATTTATTATTAAGAGTTGAAACAATTAAGATATCTCCTTTAGAAAGTTCATCTTTTAAAGTAAGCTCGGCAATATGATCTTCAATAGTATTCTGGATAAGCCTTCTTAAGGGCCTTACCCCATTTTTAATATCATAACCATGTTCTAATAAGTAGTTTTTAGCTTTTTTATCAACATTGATAGCAATCTGCTTCTTAACTAAACGATTATTAAGTTCATTTATTTGAAGATCAATTATCTTATAAATATCTTTTTTAGATAAACTATTGAAGACAATCGTTTTATCTATACGATTTAGAAGTTCAGGGCGAAGCATTTTTTTAAGCTCTTTTATGACATTCTGTTCATTTTGCTTTAATATATCTTCAATCTTTTGGTCATCACTAGAATTAAATCCTAAATTCTGATCTTTCTGAAGCTTTTCAGCTCCTATATTGGAAGTCATGATTACGATAGTATTAGTGAAATCTATTTTTCGACCTTTAGCATCTGTCAGAACACCATCCTCTAAAATTTGTAAAAGAATATTAAAAGTATCTGGATGAGCTTTTTCTATTTCATCGAACAAAACTAACGAGTAGGGCTGTCTTCTAATTTTATCCGTTAGTTGTCCCTGTTCATCATAGCCAACATAACCCGCAGGAGCTCCAGATCGGA
>JAJZYA010000016.1 GCA_021806285.1 bacterium
ATTCATTTCTCAATGAAATAAGTCGATGCACATATACATTTAATCGTTCAACATTAGTAAATCGAGTCGATCTATCTTCCTCAGAAACCTTTTCGCTTAGAATTTGAACTCTGTGCGATAATCGACCTAACATAAATAGATAATCTTCTTTAGTAGGTACTTGGTCTTCGTTTAATGATTCTGGTGCCATAATAAATAGTTATTTTACAACAATTATTTATAAAGTAAAGCTTTTTTTAATATACTGCTTTAATTCAGGTGCTAATTCTTTATTGTTTAAAGCAAAATCTATAACCGTTTTATGATAGTCCATAATATTTCCTAAATCATAGTATTTTCCATTTTGAATTATATTGCCTATAACTAATTTCTTATTTTTGGCCATTAGATTAATTGCATCAACAGCATAGAACTCACGATTTTTCGGTAAATCCTTTAATACTTGCCTACAATATTTAAATATATCTTTTGTTAAAATATATCCACTTACTGAGGCTAAGTTAGAAGGAGCCTTTTTGATGCCTGGTTTTTCTATAATTTGATCTATTTTAAGATTAGAATCATCTATCATTTTGCCGCCACAAATACCGTATCTTTCATAATCCTGATCCTTATTTACCTCCATACAACTAAGGATCGGCGCTTTATACTTATTGTAACTATCTAGCATTTGTTTAAATCTTAAAGGTTTAGATTTAAAGAAATCGTCACTCCAAGTGTAATAAAAAGGTTCATCTCCGAGCAGATGTTCCGTATTTAAGAGCGGAGTCGCTGATCCATAAATACCTTTTTGGCGTACATATATGAAATTAGCCATATCAGATATTCTATCGATCATTTTGATATAGTGAGCCTTTTTAGGACCTCCTGCTATTAAATTATTCCTTAAATCTTCGTTGGGTTTATCAAAGTGATCCTCTATAGCTCTTTTAGAATAACCTGTAACGATAATGATATCTTTAACACCAACGTTTACAAGTTCTTCCACAACATATTGAATGACGGGTTTATCGATTAAAGGTAACATTTCTTTAGGCATCGCTTTTGTTTGAGGCAAAAATCGTGTGCCAAAGCCAGCAGCTGCAATGACTGCTTTAGTAATAACCTTGTTTTGAGCCATATAGTTTTTCTCCTCTATATTAATTTTTCAATTAATTCTTTAACTATGCTCGGATTTGCGCTTCCATTAGAGATCTTCATGACTTGTCCTATTAAGAATCCGATAACTTTTTGTTCTCCATTCTTCAAATCATTAAAGGCTTTTGGGTTATCTTCAACAACTTTTTTAACAATTGATTCGAGTTCTTTAGTGTCAGAGTTTTGAATCAAGCCTAGTTCTTTAATATATAGTCTTAAGTCTTTAGGAGGCTTATCCATCTCAAAGAGTTTTTTAATTAACTCTTTGATAGAATTTGAGTTTATTAGACCTTCTTGACTAATACTTAATAAGTCTTCATAAAGACTATGTACCCTATTTATTTTATTATTAGTAATATTTGCTAGTTTTAAAATAATAGGGGATTCAATGTTAATAATCCAATTAACGATCGGTTTGACGCTATTTTTTGGAAGACTCAAAACATACTCTAGAATCCCAGCACCTTCTTCGAGTTCATAGTCTAATAAAATATATGAACTAACTTCATCTATGCCTAAATCACGTAATTTATCAATATAGTAATCGGGAAGATGGTTGGTTTCATCCTCATATTTATCTATATAACTATCATCTAAAATGATAGGTGGGATATCTGGGTCAGGCATATATCGATAATCATCAGCATTTTCTTTAGATCTTAGACTATAAGTTGTACCTTCTTGGTCATTAAAGCCTCTAGTTTCCTGAACAACCCTTTCACCGTCCTCGAGCAGTTTTACTTGACGAATAATTTCATAATTAACAGCTCTTTCAACAGACCTAAAACTGTTTAAATTCTTAATTTCAGCTCGAGTTCCTAATTCATTAGTTTTGGAAACACTAACGTTAACATCAAAGCGCATATTTCCGTAATATAAATTTCCTTCAGTAACGTCGGCATATCTCATTAGTAAATAAAGCTTTTCTGCGTATAGTCGAGCTTCTTCGGCCGAGTGCATATCTGGTTCGCTAACTATTTCTAGCAGTGGCGTACCAGCTCGATTCAAATCGACTAAGGAATAGTTCTTTTTATCTGGATGGATATTTTTTCCGGCGTCAGCCTCCAAGTGTGCTCTGGTTATGTTGATTCTTTTGGCTCGTTGATTTATAGGATCGTATATATTAACATAACCTCCCAGAATTATAGGTTCATCAAACTGACTAATTTGATATCCCATCGGAAGATCTGGATAGAAATAGTGTTTTCGATCAAATTTAGAAAAATTTGATGCTCTAGAATTTAAAGCTTTAGCAGCTTTAATAGCTAAGATAACAGCTTGTTCGTTTAAAACTGGTAAAGCGCCTGGCAAACCCAAGTCAATATGATTAATTAAAGTGTTTGGTGGCGCTTCTTTAGCGTTATTATCAGCACCAGAAAATAATTTTGACACAGTCTTAAGTTGAACGTGACACTCAATACCAATAGTTGGAACATACTCTTTAAGGAATGCGGAATTTAGAATAGATTCGGTTCTATCGTTTGACATGGTTATTTTTTAGTTCCTTTCGGATCGGTTTTAGGTAAAGCTTCTAGATCTCTTAAGGCATTTCTGATACCCATAAGTACCTTGACAGTGTCTTTTTTAGTAATTTTAGTAATATTATTTTCTGAAATCTTATTCTTGAACTTATGTGAAAACCATACATCTGAATTTTCACTAAATATATTTTGAGCCGATACTAATCTTTCACCGGTTGTTTTACCATGGAAATGTTTCTTCTTTAGGGCATCATCTAAAAGGGTATCAGCCTCTATTATGGCTTGGTACCATAATTTCTTATCGGCACACATTTTCTGTAATTTAAGCCACTTTTTCTGATATTTATTAACGTTTATTTTCTTGTACTTAAATCTAATATATAGAAAAGTAAATATTAACAATAGCACTAATACGCTAAGTAACACTTCTATTAAATTAATCTTCACGATTTAATATCTCCTCTACACTTAAGGCAAGTGACAAAAGCTCATTGTCTTTTTTCTGATTAGCTATTAATTGAACACCTACGGGCAAACTGTTTTCTAAAGGAACGGGTAGACTAATAGCAGGAACTCCAGTTAAATTTATCGCTACTGTCATAATATCGTTTAGGTACATTTCCAAAGGATCTTTTTTAGATTTTTTCTCAAAAGCCACAGTGGGAACAGTAGGACCAATCAAAAAGTCGTACTTATTAAACACTTCATTAAATTCATTAATAAGTTTTGTTCGAACTAATTGAGCCTTCTTGTAATAAGCCTCATAATATCCACTACTTAATACATAGGTACCGATCATAATCCTTCGTTTAGCTTCTTTCCCAAAACCATTAGTCCGACTCTCTACGTAGCTTGATTCTAGATCTAATGAATTAGCTTCGCTATACCCGTATCTCTGACCGTCATAACGACTCAGGTTTGAAGACACTTCGGCCGGACAAAGAATATAATAAACTGCCAACGCAAGAGGTAAACTTTTAATACTGACTTCTTCGAGTTCGTATCCAGCATTCTTTAATTTTGCAATTGTCAGACTCAGACCTTCTCTAACTTGATCATCCAAACCATAGTCCAAATATTCTTTAATGATGCCTATTTTAGCTTTTTTAATAATCTTAATTTTATTTGAATCAATCTTATATTTTGAAGGTAAAGTAGTTGAATCAAGTTTGTCTTGACCGCTAATTATATCCATTACAGTTACTGCATCCAAAACATTAGAGGTAATTGTTCCAATCGTATCAGTTGAGCTAGCCATCGCTATAACGCCAGATCGACTCACTAAACCGTAGGTAGGCTTATAGCCCACTACGCCACAAAAACTAGCAGGTTGCCTAATAGAACCTCCCGTATCGGTTCCAATACTGAATGGTACCATACTTAAAGCGACACTTGCTGCCGATCCTCCAGAAGAGCCGCCGGGGACTCTATTTTTATCGTAAGGGTTAGAAGTAGTGAAGAAATCACTATTCTCGGTACTAGAACCGTGCGCAAAAGCATCCATATTAGATTTGGCAATACAAATCGCACCTTGATCTTCTAGCAAGTTGACCGCCGTTGACTGATAGACAGCACGATAATTTTTTAAAACATTACTAGCAGCCGTAGTATATCCCTCAATTGTTAAAAAATTATCCTTAGCAATAAATGGTATTCCCGCTAATTTTCCTACTTTTTGACCCTTTTTTACTAACTCATCTATTTTCTGAGCCTTTTCAAGAGCTGATTCTTTATAAACAGAAATAATAGCGTTGTAGTCCTTATCTTCGTCTATCTTTTTTAAAGCTTTGTTAACTAAATCAACAGCTTTTACTTTGCCGCCGTTAATATCACTGGCTAAAGCACTCAAAGAGGGCCACATTTATTCAATTACCCTTTTCACTTTAACATAGGAGTCTTGAACGTTATTTAAGGTTTTTAGGAGTTCTTCTGGAGTATAGCCATAATAAAGAACTTTATCTTCTCGAAAAACATTGTTTAGACCCGTAACCTGATTTGTTGGGCTAAGTCCTTCGGTATCTACCTTGTCTAATTGTTTAACATATTCAATGATTTCTGAAAGTTCATTAATATAGACATCAATCTCATCATCGGCAATTTCAAGTTTTGCTAATTTAGCAATTTTAAGAACTTCGTCCCTAGTTAGTGTTTGACTCATTTATAGAAATTATATCAGTATTAATAGCTAAATTTAAAGATTTTTTTATTTCGATTTATTTTTTAAATATTTAGAGTATATTAATACTTAAGGTTATTTTAAGAAAAATGACAATATGGTTTTAGCGGCTGAGGCAACATTTGAAGAAAAATTACACGCTCTCCCTGATTTAGTGGTTTTACAACCAGAAGAACAGATATTAGATATTCCCAACGTTAGTTTTCTAGGCAAGGTAGCTGGATTCTTTGAGCCTAAATTTGATCCTCAATTTGATAGAGAGCTTAAAGATCCAAGAAGCTATATATCTACCGAAGGGCTAAATATACCTATGACATATAGGATATTTAATCAAGAATACTTTAATAATGGTAATCCAATGGTGGTCTATAACTTTTCACTTTTTGTCCCAGGTCATCGCGGAGCAGAACTGCCCTCGCTTTTTGAGATTACAAGGTTAGCTAGAGAACATGGATCTGCAGTAATAGCTATCACCACCGACGGATATGATCAAGAACTTACTAAAGAACAACTATATAGTCTCAAAAATTTTGAAGGAATGGCTCAACGTCGATTAGATTTATTAGAAGATATTACTACTCAAGGTCAGAAGCTGATCGTTACAGGAGCTTCTTTAGGAGGAATGATGTCTTACGAAATAGCAGCTTTAAATTCAAGAAAATCTAATTCAAAAGTATCAATTACAAAAATAATTTCGTTGTGTTCTTCTGGACACAATTCCTATGCACCATATGATTTAGTGAAAGTTTTTCGGCAATTTAGTACTGGTGAATTAATGCCAGCCTTTAAATATCTAAGGTGCGATGATAACCCCGTGAATATATTTAAAAGAACACTAGAATTTGCTCAAACTGTTCCAACCAACACTCAACAGGTCATAGCCAGTTCTTTAATAGCCTATGCAATTCTTAATTCTCCATTAAAAAAAGTAGAACAAATGATATCTCCAGAAACCGAAGTTTTAGACGAGGTTTATAGCTCAGATTCAGTCTCTCAACCATATTTAAGACCATTGAATTGGGATAAAGCTAAGGATCATCCTAAATCCAAACATCAAATATCCATAGTTAAAGGTAATCATCTATCTTTATTAACTCACGGCTTAGAAACAACCCTTCTTAACCTGTTTTGACATTGTCCCTCTTTTAGTGTTTAGTAGTTATTAATGATAGAGAAAGACTTTCCTACTAGTTCGGTAAGTGTCGAGTTTGTCGACACTACCATTATGAATATTCTTTCCTTATTACCAGAAGTTAGTTCAGAACAAATATTAACCGTTGCAAGAGTTATGCCCCAAATAGGAGTTGCTGGCCTTCAGTTTGATAACAACAGCATAAGACATAACAAGAATATAATAACAACAATAGCTACGGCTTATGATTTTGACTATGATCAAATGTTTAATACAACTAGCAACAGTATTAGAAAAAAACCAAAACTTGCTATTGTAACTAGCCTAGATCCTGAAGAAATTAACAAGAGTATTGAAACTTTGGATTATTATGAACGTCCTTTAATAGAAGTAGCAATTCCTTGTAGTGATAGAAGTTTAGAAACAATGTTAGCTACTAAATATGCAACAAATTTTTCTCATATAATAGAGGATTCTTTTGATAGGGCCTGCGAACTAAGTATGGATAACGACAATTTATCGTTAGGCTGTTCGCTAGTAGATGCGATGGATAAGGCTAATAAGCCAGAATTTCTTGGATCTATAATAGATATGGCGCTAAATTTGTATTCATTAGAATTCATTGATTTTAAAGACGTCATGAACCACCTTGATCCATTTGACACTTATGATTTCTTTATGAACATCTTTGAAATGATTCACCAATCAACAAATAGTGAAGTAATCGTGTCTGCTGAATTTAATAATGACGAAGGTCTAGCTTTAGCTAACAGTTTATATTTTATTAAGTCTGCTGTTGATTTTGCCAGAAATAATAAGACTACCATTCACACGAGAGTAAAGACAAATGTATCTAATCTAGGTGGAATGCTTTCTGGGTCTGATATGTTTAGTCTAAACCTTGCTATGAATAATCACCTCTTAGCTGATTTAGATAGTGACCAGGAATTGTTAAGGCCGGCTGTGGACGAGGATAGGATAAGAATGGCGGTTGATATATTTAGAACCCTACAATTAGATGTACCTATTACGGCACCAGTCATCGGCTATAACGCACTTAAAAGACAGATAGGAAGAAGTGTTACTTCGAGATAACCTTAAATTAAAAAAAAGTCTATTAAATTAATTGTTTATTTTTAGCATGTCCAAACATAAGTCGTAAATCATAATAAAGAATATGTGATTAAGATTAATCCCTTAAATCTATAAATAGAACTTGAGATACTAATCTACTAAAAGTTTTTTTTAAAACTACTAATTATATTTAATAACTAAAAACGACTTGTGTACGTCTAGATCATAAGTAACTAAATACGACGAATTGTAATTATAAAAGATTTTAGGAGCAAAGTTTAAAGTTCTTTTTTAACCTGATTGATTAAATCCCTAAGTCGAGCTGCTTCTTCAAATCTTAAATTAGCTGATTCAAGTTCCATTTGAGATGTTAAACTTGCAATAAGACTCGGATATTCTTCTTTAGGTATTTTCTTTAAATTAAGTTTCTCTTCTTTGGGCTTATCTTTTAATCTTTCTATTAAAACTTTGTTTGACTTCTTTACAATACTTTTAGGAACAATACCATGTTTTTCATTGTACGATTTTTGAATACGGCGTCTGGTATTAGTTATCTTTAGAGCTTTAGACATGCTGTCGGTGAGTTTATCGGCATACATAATAACTTTTCCTTCCTGATGTCGAGCCGCTCGACCAATAATCTGGATCAAAGCTTGTTCACTTCTGAGAAAACCTTCCTTATCGGCATCAAGAATCGCCACTAAAGATACTTCAGGTAGATCTAAACCTTCGCGCAGTAAGTTAATACCCACTAAAACATCATAAACACCACTTCTTAGATCTCTAATAATATCAGTTCGATCAAGCGTATCAATTTCGCTATGCAAATAAGCTACTTTAATTTTTAGATCCTCTAAATAAGTTGTTAGATCTTCGGCCATTCTTTTAGTTAGTGTTGTTATTAAAATCCTTTGATGTTTTTTTACTCTTAAGCCGATTTCATTGATCAAATCATCTATTTGGTTATTCGACTTTCGTACTTCTATTTCAGGATCTAATAGACCAGTTGGCCTAATTACCTGTTCAACTACTTGCTTACTTCTGCTTAATTCGTATTCGCTTGGAGTAGCGCTAATATAAATAACCTTATTAATATGCTTATTAAATTCACTAAAGGTTAGAGGTCTATTATCTAAAGCACTTGGCAGTCTAAATCCGTGTTCCACTAAAACCTCTTTACGAGCGCGATCGCCGTTATACATACCTCTGATCTGGGGCAATGTCATATGACTTTCGTCAATTAAGAGTAAGTAATCATCTGGGAAATAATCCAGCAAAGTAGCGGGTTGTTCACCTGGTTCTCTACTAGTTAAATATCTCGAGTAATTTTCAATACCCTTAACAAAGCCCGTTTCTTTTAAAATCTCTAAATCAAAGTTAGTTCTTTGTTCTAATCTTTGAGCTTCAAGAAGCTTGTTATTATTTTTAAAGAACTTCAGTCTAGACTCTAATTCTCGCTCGATTTCTTGCAAGGCAATATCGAGTTTTTGTTTAGGAGTTACGTAATGAGAGCCAGGATATATTCTATAAAAATCAAGTTCCTTAATTAGTTCTCCGGTGAGTGGATCAATCTGCAGTATTCGTTCTACTAAATCATCAAAGAATTCGATTCGAACAGCGTATTGTTCACTGGCTGGAAATATATCAACAACGTCTCCCCTAACCCGAAAAGTACTCCTGTGAAAATCGATGTCATTTCTTTGATACTGAATATCAGTTAATTGTCTTATTAGTTTATCTCTTAGTTTACGTTCATTTTTAGCTACCATAATAGATAAGTTGGAATAATCTTCGACTGAGCCAATTCCATAAATACAGCTGACGCTCGCAACAATAATGACATCTTTTCTAGACAGTAAATTATTGGTGGCTTGATGCCTCAAACGATCTATTTCTTCATTAATCTGGGAATCTTTTTCAATATAAGTATCAGATCTGGGAATATAGGCTTCAGGTTGATAATAATCGAAATAGCTTACGAAATAATTAACAGCATTGTCTGGGAAGAAATCTTTAAATTCCGAATATAGTTGAGCTGCAAGAGTTTTATTGTGGCTTATAACTAGAGTTGGTTTATTGACTTTATTAATGATATTAGCCATGGTAAAAGTCTTACCCGATCCAGTTACACCCAGGAGCGTTTGTTCGTCATAGCCTTTTAATAATCCGTCATACAACGTCTCAATGGCTTTTGGTTGATCTCCGCTCGGAGAATAATTGCTAACTAGTTTAAATGCACCCATATCATTATGATTATCTTATAGATAAGGCTAATTGTCTAAAATAATATTCTATTATTAAAAAATCTTTTAAGAATTATAGATATTAAGATTTTCGGAATGTATTTTATCTAGATGCTCGCTTAAAACCTTAATAAGAGTCTCGGGAGAGTCGTTAAATGTGATGAAAGCGCTTCTTCTTAAGGGTTTAGCCAAAGCAATTAAATTCTTAACCTCGTCTCCAATACCACCTGCTCCGTGCAAGAATCCAATTGGCGTATCAGATTCCATAGAGATAGTAAATTCATGTAAAGTGCCTATACGCCCTCCTATGCTAATGACTGCATCTGACGAAGTAATCAATAAACTGTCTCTTCCAACATAGTGAAGTCCGCTATATATAATAGTGTCGTAATGTTCAGTCGGTAAACAATACTTTAAAACATGCTCGACTTTTGATGAAGCTGGACTAATACCCACACTCATAACTCCACCAGCCTCCTTATATCCAATGGCAGCATAATTTGGTAGACCAATAGTAGCTCCAGTTAAAAGACTATGACCAGCTTTAGCTAAAGCCTGTCCAATTTTTTTAGCTAATTCTTGGCCCTCTTCAACAGTTTCACCGCGAGCAGCGCCTGATACACAGAATTGATACATATGTATTATTGTAACAAGTTTATGCTTAAAGATCTAGTTATATTCTTGTTCAAAAATAGCTTCTAGATGATCTTTTTTCAAATACCTTCCCATTAATTCATCATATAGCGAACGACTTAAATTTTGGGTGCTCCGTTCGTTAAATTCTTTATTATGCATTAAATTAGTTGCAACATCTAAAATATTTAAAGATACATGCTTAGCGTCATGCGAAAAATAAAGATGATCGCTGTCAATAAAAAACTTAAAGCCTTTAATTATATGTGGCAGTAATTGCTTATAGTCTAATAATTTAATATCTTGATCAAAAGGAAGTTCTGAATTAATACTTGTAAGATATTGATTACTTAATTTATGTATAAGTCTAAAGGGTAATTTTTGACCATGAAGGGGTGAGTAAATGGTAGGTTCATGTTCAAATATTTCAGCTGCTCTTACAGCAAAATCTGTCTTAAATTCTGATAGCTTAAGGTAACTAGATACACTCTGAAGGAGTAAAATATCATCTAAAATTTCAACTAAGGCTTTAGTAGTCTGACCCTTTAAGGGTTGATTGTCTATCTCGTTAATTACAATCGATGAGGTCTCTAAACTTAACACAAAATCCTTTTTTATAATAGAGCATACTTGACTGACAATCGGTTGATATTTTTTTGATGCTTTAATAATAGTTATAGGTCTTTCTTCAAAATCTGTAATTTTAATAGTTTTATAAAGAGCATACAACTTATTAAGATAAGTGTTTGATTCCATTCTATTGATGGTTATCAAAATGAGTTCGATCGGCTCTCTTTTAAGTAAGGAATCGATCGATCGGTATCCTAAAAAACGTAAGCTTTTCTTAGGAGGATTAGCCTTAAGATATTTTTTATAAAAAATATTTTTTACACCTAAAACTTTAAGATCCTTTGTTAAATCGTTTAAGAATAACAATAGACCTGAACTTAAATTGGCTTCAGCACTAATATATTGCGCTGATTTGGTTCTTAAGTATTTAACTATTTCTTTATCTAATTCTTCGAGCTTTATATTTAAAGCATGATAAATCTCTAAGCCGTTACTATCAAAAGGATCAAGATTAAGCTCTTTAATCTTATAGTAGATACCTTTTTTGATATCACTAAAAAGTTGTAGATCATGTTTAGGCTTATTGGTGCTATGCTCCAAATCTGAAATTAATTTTTTTAATTCCCAATTTTTTATATTTAGAATTTCAGAATAAAATCTAGTCATTAATTATTTATATTAAGCACTACTACTAGCTATTTTAGCATAAGTAAGTTGAAGCTCTAGAATTCTTGAGGATAATACCATTCAGGGGCATGTTTTAAGTAGCTTTCAAGCTGATAGGCCGTTACTAAGCCAGCCTGAGCACCAACTCTCTGAACAACACTCATAGAATTAATTGGAGCACATTTTAAAGCTTCTTCCATGCTTTTACCTTGAATAATGCCAGCTACAAAAGTAGAAGCGAAGGCGTCGCCCGCTCCAGTTCGATCTTTAGGTGGTGCCGGATCGGGATATAATGGCATTTGGAGT
>JAJZYA010000017.1 GCA_021806285.1 bacterium
GCCAAACTTAAAGATAAATTAAAGACCTTACCTTCTTCTCCTGGCGTATATTTTCATAAAAACATAAAGAACCAAATTATCTATGTCGGCAAAGCCGCTAATTTAAGGAATAGAGTTAAGCAATATTTTATGAATTCTTCGAATTTCGATTCTAAAACCAAGCAACTGGTGAGCCTTATTGAAGATACTGATTGGATGGTCGTAGAAAGTGAATTTGATGCCTTATTCTTAGAGGCTGAAATGATTAAACGTTATAAACCAAAGTACAATATTTTACTTAGGGATGATAAGTCTTCGGTCTACATTAGAATAGATTATAACAATATTCATCCTACCGTTACCACTACTAGAGTTCCCTTAGATGACGGTGCCTATTATTTTGGACCTTACTTAAGCTCAACAGCTATTAATAGAGCCTTAAGAATCTTACGTCCGGTATTTCCTTATTCTATTAAAGCCAACAAAACCAAAGTTTCTTTAGATTATCATCTGGGGCTAGATCCCGGAATTGAAGAAAATAAAACCTCGCTTAAAGAATATCGTTCAAATTTAAGAAAATTAATGTCCGTAATTGAAGGAAAAAAAGACAAACTAATCAAAGATTTATATAAAGATATGGAGAAAAAAGCTAGCAAACAAGATTTTGAGAGTGCGGCTAAAATAAGAAATCAAATTATTAGCTTAAAGAATTTATCTAATAAAATTATATTCTCAGATAAAGAATTTTTAGACATCTCAAAAGATCATGCTCTAAATGAATTGCAAAAACTTTTAGGTCAAACTAAACCTTTCAAAAGAATAGAAGGTTATGATATTAGTCATATGTCTGGTACAGACGTTGTAGCTAGTATGGTAGTCTTTAGCAATGGAATTAGTGACAAAAAGAACTATCGCAAGTTTAAAATATATAGCGATAAGAATAATGATTTTTTAAATCTTTACGAAACTTTGTATAGAAGATTAAGTCCAAAGAATATTAAATCCTGGGGCTTAGCTGATTTAGTTGTAATTGATGGAGGCAAAGGGCAATTAAAGTCTGCCATTAAGGCCAGAAACGAAAGACAAATAAGGATACCTTTTATAGCTCTTGCCAAGAGAGAAGAACAAATCGTAATCTCCAAAAATGAATCGCTTGTTGATGTAAATTTAAGCTATTTGAATACGCTCAACGGATTTATGGTCGAAAGTGAAGATTTTATAGTTATAAATCTTCCCCACTCAACTAATATCGTCAAACTCCTCCAACGCTTAAGAGATGAAAGCCATCGCTTTGCCGTAAGTTATCACTCAAACCTAAAGACTAAACGTCAAAAAAAATCTATTCTAGATCAAATTCCTGGTATAGGGCCAAAAACTAAAAATAAACTTATTCGTCAATTTGGATCCATTAAAGCTCTAAAAGAACTTAAGTTAGCCGATCTAAGTTCCGAAATAGGAGAATCAAAAGCCAATTTAGTTTTAAAATATTTAGAATCTGAGAGCTCGGATTAGAGGACTTTTAGCATCTTCAAATATTTTGACTAATTCTTGGTGTAGTTTTGGTATGTGGAATCGATTTCTTAGTTTATAGAAAATTAGTCCAAGGGCCACTAAACCGAAACCTAGTGCTATGCTTGTAATAGGCATAAAAAAGAATTGAGTAATTGATGACAAAATACCAAGGATTGGCAATAAAGTTTTAAAAGGCAGTTTAATACCCTTATAGATGTCGTTTTTTCTTAATATCTGAAAAGCAGCCGCGTTCACAATAATAAGGGCACAAATGGCTGTAACGTTTGCTAAGGCAATAATAGTAGCGGTTTTATTACTTAGAATAAGGGCTAGATATAATATTCCGCCTGCTAGAACGCTAATATAGGGATGACCATGTTTTAACTTTGCAAATATGGTTGGAACTTGTTTATCTAAAGCCATTCTTACCATAACCTCGCTTGATCCTAATATATTGGCATTAGCACTTGAGAGAGTACTAATTAAAGCTCCTATAACAATTAAGACACCTCCCAAAGGTCCGATTAATTCTTTAGCCGCTACTCCAACACTAGCTTCAGTATATGTTTTAAGATGAGCTGTTACTAAGGCGACAACTACCCCAACATATACTATGGTTACAATTATCATACTTAAAATAATAGCCCTTGGTATGGTTTTAGTAGGATTTTTAATATGAGAAGAAATATTAGTAATAACGTTGAAGCCTAAAAACGCTATAAATAAAAAGGCACTACTTATTAAGATCTTTCCAGCTCCTCCCGGCGCAAAGGGTTGAAAATAATGAGGATCAAAATGATAAATTCCAAAAACAATTAATAATATTAATATAATTAATTTAGCACTCACTAATAAACCTTCAATTTTGCCGATTTGACTAGCGGGGCCAAAATTTATCAAAGTAAGAACGATGGCGGCGACTATGGCCCATAATATTGCTGATTGGTGTATAAATAAAAACTGAGTTAAATAAATTCCAAAAGCCCCTAAGACAAAAGCTGCTCCTATAATCCCTGTTAAATAAAAGCTCCAGGATGTTAAGAAACTCCACACGGGGCTATTCAATTCTTTACCTACTAAACCGTATCCCGAATATTTGGAAGATGATTTATTGGAAGCCAGAACACTAAATGAAAGAGCGGAGAAGAGGACCATAATACCAGCTAGAATGAAGGCAACGATGGCGGCTGGTCCACTCTTTTTAATGGCTAAACCACTTAACACAAATACACCGCCCCCGACCATAGCTCCTACCGCGAACGAAACACTACTAAAAAGACCAATACTATCTTTATTTTTTGACATTGTATTTTTTTAACTAAACATATTTTATACTTAAAATCTCTTAATTCAAACATGTTAAGTAAGAATATTAATAATTTTTGAATCCATTTTAGTTATTTAGATTATTAAATACTAGAAAATAATATATATTTAAATAGATGGATCAATATTTCAAAGCCGATTTTTTTTGTTCGAATAGAGCTAATTTCAAGCATAAGGTTAAAGGATTAAGTATTTTAGGGGCTAATAAGCTTATTTTGAAAAGTGCTGATGAAAGTTATGGGTTTGTTCAAGAGCCAAATTTTTGGTATTTAACCGGACTAGACTATGCAGGGTTAACTCTAGTTATAGATGATGATCAAGAATTTATCATATTACCTAGAACTAATAGCGCGATTGAATGTTTTGACGGAATCTTAAACAAAAAAGAGCTTACGTTCATATCGGGCATTTCTGAAATTTATGACTACCCTAAGGGAATTAAGGTCTTAAAAGATTTATTGTTAAAGAATAATCAAGTCAATACCTTATTACCTTTAAAAAGAAGAGGATTAGAATTTAATAATTATCCAAATCCTAATATGAGTTTACTTATAAAACAGATTAAGCATTTTAATAAAAATATTTTAATTAATGATTTAACAAAAGTATTTATGGAACTAAGGGCCATAAAATCAGAAGCTGAACTAGAAGCTTTAAATATCGCCTCAAAAATTACTATAGATGCCATCAAGAAGATTGAGGACTTAATTAACCAAAACAAACTTACGACGGCCAGAGAAGTTGCTAACGAATTAGAATATATATTTAGAAAAGCGGGCTCCTTGGGGCATGGTTTTTTACCCATAGTAGCTAATACGAGGGATGCTACCACTATTCATTTTAAAAATCTGGAGCATAGATTAATTAAAAATAATTTAATAGTTATAGATGTAGGGGCTGAATTTAAGCACTACAAGGCGGATATCACTCGAACTATAGCTTATGGAAATATCCCTAAGAGGCAGAAAGAAGTCTTATTAGCTGTTAAAAAGATTCAACGCGCTGCGATTGATTTGATTAAACCCGGCTTAACCTTTAAAGAGATTCATAATTTTGTTGAAGATTTAATGCAAAAAGAACTTATTAAGCTTGGTTTAATAGGTCAGAATAACTCTAAAGCTATATCCTTCTATTTCCCACACGCTTTTGGGCATAGTCTCGGTCTAGAGACTCATGATCTTATAAATTACCAAGCTCCATTAGAAAAAAATATGGTAATAACTATGGAGCCGGGGATATACATCAAAGAGGAAGGTATAGCTGTTAGAATCGAAGACGATATTCTAGTTACTAAAGATGGATCTAAAATCTTAGGAACGGAATAAAACATTAATGCTATAATGTTTTAAAATAAGATGAAAAATCCAATTGTTAGGTTTTTAATTAGGTGGTTAGTTAGTTCTTTGGGTCTATTTATTGCCTCTGGTTTTTTTAGTTCGAGCATCAATTCGACCAGTATTATCGATTTTATTATAGGTGGTTTGTTGTTAGCTATAATTAATACATTTTTAAAACCTTTGTTGGTAATTTTGTCTTTACCAGCCATAGTTTTTACTTTAGGCCTTTTTATGATTATTATTAATGGAGTCACCGTTTACTTAGTAAGTAAACTCTATACCCCACTTCATATTACTAATTTTTGGGCTGCAATATTTGCAGGTATGGTAATAGGACTGGTAAACTATTTAGTAATGACTATACTAGAGTCGAGGAAAGCATGAATATATTTAACTACATAACGATTATAAGTGTCATCTTATTAACAATCTTAATACTGGTTCAGACCAGAGGGGCCTCCTTGGGCGCGGGGCTTGGTGGAGCAGGTGAGGTCAATACTACTAGAAGGGGTACAGATAAAACCATTTTTCAATTAACGATTGTGGTTGCGATTGTATTTTCCGTTTCATTAGTCCTTGGCGTTATCCAAAAATAATTAGGGGCCTCGTACAAAATGTTTAAATGGCTTAATGATAAGATTAAGACTTTGAATTCAGTAGATTCTAGTAATTTAAATAATCTAGATAAGTCAATAGAAAAAACATTAGATAAGTATGTCTTTAAACGTTTAAAAAATTTTAAAGATTCTAAAAAATTTATAATTTCTTGGACGAGCTTGATATTATTAATTATTGTTTTACTTTTAGCTCAAAATTATTTTTTATCTAATTATTATCAAAAATTGGAGCCTGTAGCTGGTGGAATCTACAACGAAGGTATTCTTGGAACATTTACGACCGCTAATCCTATATATGCGACTTCTGACGTTGATTCGTCAATGGCTCGATTAATATTTTCTGGTTTGTTTAAATACAATAATAGCAATCATTTAGTGGGGGATTTAGCCTCTAAAATAAGTGTTAATTCCAAGGGAACGGTTTATACCGTTAATTTAAAACCCAATCTCTTTTGGCAAGACAATCAACCCTTAACATCTAAAGATGTAGTATTTACTTATCAATTAATTCAAAATCCTGATGCTCAGTCTCCCCTATTTTCTAGTTGGCAAGGAGTTAGTGTTAAAGCCGATGGTCCTAGTAAAGTTATTTTTACTCTTAAAGATCCCTTGGCTTCGTTTCCAAATCAATTAACTACAGGTATTTTGCCATACCATATTTTGTCTAAGGTCCCAGTCAGTGAACTGCGTTCTGATAGTTTTAATACTACCAGGCCAATAGGTAGTGGACCCTTTGAATTTCAATCCGTTTCAGTAAGTGGCAATTCTCCAACTAATGCTATTGAACAGATTTATTTGAAGCCATTTAAACTTTATGTAAACGGTAAGGCTAAATTAATGCAGTTTGTTGTCAATGCCTATGCTTCTAAAAATGCCATGATAAAGGCCTTTGAATCCGGTCAATTAAATGGAATAGAAGGCTTAAGCTCTGTACCAAAAAAGATTGCCCAGATGAATAATGTTGTAGTTCATAATTTAATTCTCACAGCTGGAGTTTATGTCTTTTTTAAAACTACTTCCCCAATATTATCTGACGCAAATGTACGGACCGCTTTGGTAGAAGCCGCTAATGTGCCTAGTATTATTAATAAACTTGGATATCCTACCCATCATGTTAACGAGCCCCTTTTAGAGGGACAATTAGCTTATAATCCAAAATACAAGGAACCAACTTATAATCTAAAAAATGCTAATAACATCTTAAATCAAGACGGTTGGATTTTAGCAAAAGATGGTCTTAGATACAAAAATAATCAACCTTTAGGTTTTAATTTACTAGTTTCGAATAATTCGGAATATCTTAGAGTTGCACAGGAATTAAAGCACGACTGGTCTAGAATAGGAGTTGATCTTAATGTTATTAATTTGGATCAGACCGACTTTAACAATGCACTTCAAACTCATCAATACGATTCAATTCTTTACGGTATTTCGATCGGTACAGATCCCGACGTATTTGTCTATTGGGATTCTTCTCAGGCAAGCATAACTTCTACTACTCATCTAAATCTTTCGGAGTATAGTAATCCAGCGGCTGATGAATCTTTGGAGGAAGGAAGGACCAGATTAAATCCAGCCTTAAGAATTATAAAATATGAAGGTTTTCTCGCAGCTTGGCAAAAAGATTTGCCAGCTTTAGGGCTCTATCAACCTAGGAATCTCTACATTACTAACGGACCAGTCTATGGAATCACTAATTCTGAGATTAACTCTGCGGCTGGAAGATTGAATAACGTCAATAATTGGGAAATAGACGAATCTAAAGTAACTGACAATTAAAGCTAAATAGTTTAAAATTCTATTATTACTCTACGCGGATGTGGCGGAATGGTAGACGCGCTAGCTTCAGGAGCTAGTGGTTAATTTAACCATGGAGGTTCAAGTCCTCTCATCCGCACCATTTAATCCATAGAATCACTATTGTTACTAAGTAGTATTTGATTAAATCCAATAAAGCAATATACTTTTTAAATACTTCAAATAGAATTACTTTTCAATACTATCCTTATCTAAATATTTATTTTTATAAAACCTCGGAATAGAGATCTTTAATGCCACCATTCTATCTTATGGGTCAGCTCTACTGGTTTAAAACAACATTTATAAATTATTTAGGTTATGCTATTCTATTTAGGTAACTAATAGAGGGGTAAGATAAAAAAATGAGCAAAATAGCCCATTATTTACAGGAGCATTTAGTAGGAGAGGTGATGACATCTTCGGATGCACGCAATTATTTTGCCAAAGATTCAAGTATCTTTAATATTCCGCCGGCCCTAATAGTTTACCCTAGAAATGAAAATGATATTCGTAAGACAACTCGTTTTAGTTGGCAATTAGCCGAACGAAACAGAATTTTACCGATTACTTCCAGAGGTTCAGGAACCGATACAACTGGCGCGGCTCTCGGTTCGGGTTTGGTAATAGTTTTCCCAGCCCACTTGCATCACATTCTAGAATTAGACAGCAAATCAGGGGAAGTCAATGTTGAGGCTGGAATTAATTTCGGCAAACTTCAGCAGACTCTTCAAACTCATGGTAGATATATTCCCGCCTATCCTTCATCACTGGAATATTCTACGGTCGGTGGAGCAGTCGCCAATAATATTTGTGGCGATAGATCATATAAATATGGCCCTATAGCAAATTACATTAAAGGATTAAGAGTTGTTTTAGCTAATGGGGAAGTTATTGAGACTGAAAGAATCTCGAAAAAAGAACTTAATAAAAAATTAGGTTTAGCTTCATTTGAGGGAGAAGTATATCGTTCAATTGACACTATTCTAGAAGAGAATAAAGAACTGGTTTCCAAGAGTCGATTAAATGTTACAAGAAATAATGCTGGCTATAACCTTACAGATATTAAGGGTGATGACGGAACATTTGACCTAACCCCTCTTTTTATAGGGAGTCAGGGGACATTAGGTGTAGTCAGTGAAATAACTCTTGAATCTGTTCCATACAATCCAGAATCTACTTTATTTATGGCTAAAATTGAGGGTCTAGAAGATCTCCAAAATGTTTTAGATACACTCAGAGACTTTAAAAATATGCCTTGTTCAGTTGAAGTAGTCAACAAAGGCTTACTAAACGCAGTGTATTCTATTAATCCAAATCAATTTAAAGATGTTCTCAAAACACCTTATCCAGAGTATCTACTCTTTGTTGAGTTTGATTCATCTAACGACCACCAGTATAAGAAGAGTGTTAAGCGAGCCCAAAAACTGTTTGAAAAAATGAATATTGCTTTCGAAAAAGAAACGGATCCAGATTTTCAGCAAAAGCTAATTAAAATTAGGGAAGCTTCTGCTACTTACTTAAGCCATGTTGATGGATTTAAAAAATCTATGCCCATAATTCAAGATGGAGTTGTTCCTCCAAACCGATTAGCGGACTTAATTAGTGGAACAATAGATATTTTTAAGAAGATCAACGTAAATGAAGTAGCCATTTGGGGGCACGCTGGTGATGGTAATATTCATATTCAACCACAACTTAACTTGTCTCAAGTAGGGGATCGTCAAAAAGCCTTCAGATTAATGGAAGATTATTATGATCTAATTATTCAATTAGGTGGATCAATTTCTGGCGAACATAATGATGGAAGACTGAAAACGCCTTATCTTGAAAAATTATATGGTCCAGAAATATATGCTTTAATGCAAAAAATTAAACAAGTGTTTGATCCATATAATATTTTAAATCCCGGTGTTAAATTCAATACTTCAATAGATGATATAAAAAATATCATAGCCCCAGACTTTGATCTTGGAGGCCTATATACCTATCTTCCTAGAAGTTAAATTGTAGCTTTATTTACTTTCTTTGGCCATAAATTGTTTGACGCTGTTGACTGTATCCATAAATTGAGCTGGAAAGATAATAGTGCTGCTATTGTCTGAGGCAATTTCAGATAATACTTGAAGGTTTCTAAGCTGTAATGCGATTGGATGTTTGGAAATAACATCAGCAGCTTTAGCTAGAGCATCGGCACTTAATTGTTCTCCCTCAGCTGCAATAATTTTGGCTCTTTTTTCTCTTTCAGCTTGAGCACCGGCTGACATAGCGTTTTGCATGCTTTCAGGCAACTGAATGTCTTTAAGTTCAACCATACTTACATAGACGCCCCAAGTTTCTGTTGTTTTATCTAAGATTGCTTTAATAGCTTCATTAATCTTTCCGGTTTGACTTAAAACATCATCTAAAACATTTTGACCAACTATGTTTCGAACTGTTGTTTGAGCTATCTGGTAAATTGCAGATTGGACATTTTCAATTTGAACCACTGATTTAATAGGGTCAGACACCTGATAATATGCGACAGCAGCGACGTCTATAGAAACATTATCTTTAGTAATAATTTTCTGCGAATCAACCGGCTGGGTAATAATTCGCATGTTAACTTTATTCATCTTGTCTATTATTGGGATAATAAATCTAAGTCCTGGCTCTTTAACCTTCCCAGTAACTTTTCCTAGTCTAAATACTACACCTCTTTGATACTGATTAACTATTTTGATTCCTGAAAACCAAATAAAGACTATCACCACTATTAAGAATATTATTAGACCCATATTTTCCTCTCTTCTCCAAGTTATTTATTTACATTATATTTAAAAAATTAATAATTAAAAATATATATTTGATTGAATATAGATATCTAAGTAAGATATCTTTATGGGTCAAAAAGGTAACGGTTTAACTGTAATAATTGTTGCACTTCTAGTTGCCATACTGGGAATAGGTTGGTTTGTTTATTCGATTAATAAATCTAAAGAGGTTAAGAGTGCTTCAAGTTCAGTAGCCTCTTCGCCCAAAATAAGTTCGTCAACTTTATATAAAACTTTGGCGCCAGCAACCGTGCCATCTAAAACTTTAGAATGCATTCAACCCATAACTTACTCAACTAATGGGGTCCCGAGTCCAGTTCAATGCTCTAATGGATATTTAAACGTTACAGAATGGAAAGCTCTCGCAGCCCTAGAGCCTTCCGTTCTAGGATTGGGATATAGCCCCTCAGTGAGTCAGGTTCAAAATGCACTTTGTATGGACGTAAAAGCTAATATAAGTAACCCCATAGAGGAAAAGGTATACTCTATTGCATCGTTATACTATGATTGGCATCTCAACCCTAATCCAGAGTCCGTAATCCTAAATGGTACATGTCATAACGTAGATGATTAGGTTATAGATGCGTCCTGACATTGTTGATAAAACCTAAAAACCCGTGTAAAAAGTGATCAATAACTACAAGCTTACGTAACAATCTTTGGTCTTGCCGTCGGGTTTAATTTAGTTAAAGAAATTATGGTCTAGTTCTAATAATCTTTAATAAAAAGATTTTATTAATTGTTATTTTCTTATTTATTGGTGCGCGAGAGAGGACTTGAACCTCCACACCCTTACGGGCACAGCCACCTCAAGGCTGCGTGTCTACCATTCCACCACTCGCGCGAAAAAAGCAATAAATATATCTTACTGTATATTTTTAATAATGACTAGATGAAATTAATATGCTATTATCTTAAACAGTTTTAAGGGTGATTAGCTCAGTTGGCTAGAGCATCTCGTTTACACCGAGAGGGTCGGGGGTTCGAGTCCCTCATCACCCACCAAACAATAGATTAAATTAATATTATTATTTGGCGCTTTAGCTCAGTTGGTAGAGCAGAGGCCTGAAGAGCCTTGTGTCCCCAGTTCGAGTCTGGGAGGCGCCACCATTTATCGTGCGGGTGTAGCTCAGTTGTTTAGAGCGCATCCTTGCCAAGGATGAGGCCACGGGTTAGAGTCCCGTCACCCGCACCAATTTGCATTTTTAGGCTCGGTAAGAGCTCTTTTGTTTAAATCAATGAATGTCTTATAGGGGTCATTTACGGTATAAGACAACTTTTTATCGCATAGTTCAACGTTAGAAAGTACGAATTTCAGTAATTTCTGCTGCAAGCGTTCTGACGAATTTTTAAATAGCTCAGACGCTCTTTGTGCTAGGTCTAACAGATAAGATGCAGTAACCATAAAGCTCTTGTTAGAATCTGTTAGAGCAATTAGTCTGTCGTTCAGTTCCTGTTGTTTAGCAGTTAGTTCAGTAACGATTTCGTCATACAAGTCGGTAGTAATACGCCCATCAAGCCTTTCGTAGGTCAAAGCTTTCAGTCGTTCCTTAATTTTATCGTATTCTTT
>JAJZYA010000018.1 GCA_021806285.1 bacterium
AATGAAAAAGTATCTTCTTGGTAAAGTTATTGTTAAGGTAGAAGTAGACTGGTTTAAATCTTTAGCATATGATCAGGAATTTATTAAAAAGCACCTTTTAAATGCAACGATTAAGTCCATAGACAGAAGAGGTAAGGTTTTAATCTTATCCTTGAATAATAATTTTAATTTATTATTTCATCTTAAAATGACAGGTCAGTTAGTTTATGTTTCAAAGACTGAAAAATTTGGAGCGGGTCATCCTTCTGATTCTTTAGTAAACAAATTACCAGATAAATCAACCAGAATAATTTTTTATTTCAAAGATGATAGTAAATTATTTTTCAATGACCAGCGTAAATTTGGTTGGGCAAAAATTTTAGATAGTAAGAACTTAAAAGAATTCGAGTTTTTAAAGAAACTAGGTCCTGAACCGCTTGAAAAAGATTTTACTCTTAAAGTTTTTAAAGAACGATTAAATTTTAGAAAGAATTCAAAAATAAAAGCGGCTCTGCTAGATCAAACTATTATTGCTGGATTAGGGAACATTTATACCGACGAGAGTCTCTGGATGGCAAAAATTCATCCTTCAGAGCCGGTTTATAAGTTGACTGATATAAAAATTAAAAAACTGTATGATTCAATTCTTGAAATTCTGAATCTTTCCATTCAAAAAGGTGGGTCTTCAGATCGTAATTATATAAACATTGAAGGGAAGAAAGGTAGTTATATTGAGTTTGCCAATGTATACAAAAAGGTCAACCAGAATTGTAAGAGGTGTGGCAGTAAAATCATCAGGATAAAAGTTGCATCTCGTGGAACTCATCTATGTCCAAAGTGTCAAAAACTGTTAAAATAAATCCACCATGGTCATTACTTTAACCGGAGAGAACGAATATCTTCTCAAAGAAAAAACTGATCTTTATAAGAATAAGTATAAAGACTTTGAAGATATCGATATTTTAGATTTTAACTTTAAAGATCTAGAGATAAATCTTCAAAATCTGTCCCTATTTAGTGAAAGTCGATGTATTATTTTAGATCAACCTTCAAGAAATAAGGATTTTAAAAATAATATTGAAAATTTATTGGACGCTATCCCTCAAAATACAGTTTTAATAATAATTGAAAAACAATTAGACAAAAGATCTAGTTACTATAAAGTTTTATTCAAAAATAGTGAATTTATCGAATTTAAGGCTCTCAAGTTTGAGGACCTCCAGCAATGGATATCGGCATATGTTAAAAAAAATAACGGATCAATTTCATTTCCAGACTGTCAATTATTAATTAAATTGCTGGGGGATAATCAGTATTTAATTAAAAATGAACTAGATAAATTATTAACCTATGATCTAAATATTAATAAAGAAAGCATTGAACTTTTAATTGACCCTATACCTTCAAGTACAGCATTTGAGCTAATCGATGCATCTCTTTATAAAAATCTAAATAAAGCTTTTAAGATCTATGAACTTCAGAGATCTCAAAAAGTAGAACCTCAAGTTATCCTTGGAATGTTTATCTGGCAGTTACATCTTATAGCGCTAATAAAAACATATAAAGGAAATGCAAGAGATATATACAAAGAGTTAGCGCTTAATCCGTACGTTATTGATAAATCTCTAAAACTAAGCAAGAACCTCACTATTAATAGACTTAAAGAGCTTATCAATTATCTTAAAACAGCCGATTTAGAGTCTAAAACCAAATACATCTCATTAGACGAGTATTTAAAAAATTTTCTAATTGAGCTTTCTTATAACTAATTATTTTTTTGTAGTTTTTTTGGTCGGAGCTTTCTTGGTGGTTTTTGTAGTTTTTTTGGAGGTAATTTTAACGCTATCTGATTTTGCTTTTTGAGCTAATCGGCTTTTTATTCGAGATGCTTTTTTCTTATGGATAACTCCCTTTTTAGAAGCTTTATCTATTGAACTTTGAGCAGATTTTAAATTCCTTTCATTAGCTTTTTCACTGAAAAGCTTGATAGCTTTTTTTAAACTTCTTTTAGTTTTTGAATTTCTAATAGCTGCTTTATTAGCAACTTTAACTCTTTTTTTTGCTGATTTTATAATTGGCATATTACATTTACCTTAAGTTTGTTATTAATTTACTTAATATACAAGAGATTGAGAGTTTTTGTAAATAGTTATTGAATATTTTTAGTGTTTATGGTAATTTATAGAAGAGTAGTAAAACAAAAAATGGATGAATCAAAAAATAAATTATTAGATAAAATAAAAGCTTCAAATGCTATCTTAATTACGGTTAGCAATGATCCTACCGTTGATCAGTTGGCGGCTTGTATTGCTTTTGCTCTTTTAGTTAATAAGTTGAATAAATCCGGATCAGCTCTTTATAGTGGTCAAACTCCTTCAACAATTGAGTTTCTAAAGCCAGAAGAAACTCTTGAAAAGAACACTGATTCTTTACAAGATTTTATTATTTCTTTAGATAAGAATAAGGCTGATAAGCTACGAACCAAAGTTGATGACCAATCTGTTAAAATTTTTATTACTCCCTATAAAACGTCTTTGAGTGAAAACGATTTAGAATTTAGCCAAGGTGACTTTAATGTGGATCTAATAATTGCGCTTGGAGTATACAAAAAAGAAGAATTAGATTCAGCAATAACTAATCATGGGGGAATTCTTCATGACGCTACAATAGCTACTGTTACCATAAATGATCCTAGTGATCTGGGGTCAATTAATTTGAACGAATCAAATGTTAGTAGCTTTTGTGAATTAATTGCTTCATTATCTAAAAATTTAGGGAATAATTTGATAGATCAACAAATTGCCACAGCTTTATTGACCGGTATAGTTTCGGAGACTGACAGATTTAGTAATGATAAAACTAGTCCCCAAACAATGAGCATAAGTTCAGAATTAATGAATGATGGAGCGAATCCCAAACTGATCGCGTCTGAGTTAGGGTCAAGTCTAAGTACACCCACCAACAGTTCCAGCGTTAGTTTAAGTGATTCAAACGTTAGTGATGCCGAGACCTTAAACATTGATCACGACCTGGATCAGCTTTTAGGTACTGACGACGAGGGTGATAATAATAGTGAATTACCTGAACCAAAAGAAGATGTAGTGGACCCAACTGAAGTCGACACAATTTCAGATCAATCAACAATTTCTCAAGCAGACGATAAACCGAACCTTGAAGAGCCGGCTTTAAATAAATTCGCCGATCAAGTTAATGGCTCAGAAAGTGGTCTGGTCGGGGCTGTAGAAGAAGTAAGTGAATCTCAGAATCCAAATTTAAATGTTGTAGGTGATTCCAAAGACGATAAATTATCAACGTTTGTTACGCCAACTCAAGATCAAGGGTCTCAATCTATTGAACCATTAGACAACCTTAGCTCTGATTTGAGCAGTAATACTAACCAACTAGATCAGAGTTTATTTAATATGAATCAGGATTCGGCAAGTAGTCAAACGCAAACATTTACCCCACCTCCATCAGATTGGCAGGCTCCTAAAGGACCTTCTCAAAGCGAACCATATCCTGCTATTGTGACTAATCATCACGAACAAGATGAAATTATCAAAGACAGCAGTGCTTCAATGCTTCAAGATGCAAGAAGTAGTGTTGAGGACGCTATGGCTGAACAAGATGAAATACCCTCTGGATCACCACTCAGTCCACCATTTGGAAATATTGTACAGCCAGATTTAGGTAACTCAGAACCAAAGGAAGATGAACTTCAAAACAATGAATCAACTAAAGAGCGTTCTGAGAGTAATCAAACTGGATTAGATCCATCGTTGTTCAGTGAACCCGAAACACAAGTTTACGACAGCTCTAAGGCCCCTCCTGTACCTCCTCCAGTGGTACAACTGCCTTTTAGCAATAATGAGCAGTCGAACCAATAGTTAATTATGGAACCTTTCGAGGGAATACTTCTAGTAGATAAGCCAATAAACTGGACTTCGTTTGATGTTGTTAACAATATTCGAGGGACCATAGCAAGGTCTAAAAATGTTAAACCTAAACTAATAAAAATCGGCCATATTGGCACGCTCGATCCACTTGCCACGGGCTTAGTCGTTCTTTTAGTGGGAAAGAAATATACTACTAAAGCTGAAGAGTTATCTAAAATGGATAAAATATATGAAGTCAAATCTAAACTTGGATATATCACTAAAAGTTTTGATTCAGAATTTCCAGAAGAATTTTTCTCAAGTCATATTCCTGGTGGAGACGATGTAATAAGTGTTTTAAATAAGTTCATAGGTCAAACAATGCAGTCTCCTCCAATTTATTCTG
This sequence comes from bacterium, assembly GCA_021806285.1. Taxonomy (GTDB): domain Bacteria; phylum Patescibacteriota; class Saccharimonadia; order Saccharimonadales; family UBA4665; genus JAJZMH01. Next base: position 4,261 of record JAJZYA010000018.1, read on the forward strand.
CAATTAAACTTAATGGTAAAAGAGCCTATAAGCTGGCAAGGGAGGGTAAACAATTTGAAATTAAAAGAAGACCCGTAACCATTTATTTTATTGAAGATGTTATATATAAATATCCTGATCTAAATTTTAGATTAAAAGTTTCAAGTGGAACATATATTCGTTCCCTAGTTAATGATGTGGGTCAAAAGCTTAAGACTGGTGCTTTTATGACTGGTCTTAAGCGAACTAATATTGGTCCCTATAATGTCAATGAGGCAATAAGTTTGAAGGATTTGAGTATTGAGAAGATTCTTCAGAATTTAAAAAAATAATCCAAGGAAAAATTTATTGCCTAATCAATTAGATTGTGATAGAATACCCTTAACAATGATAACTAAAGAGAAGAAAACTGAAGTTCTAAAAGGAATTCAGACTAATAAGTCTGACACTGGTAGTTCACGTGTCCAGGTTGCTATATTAACTGAAAGAATAAAAGAATTAACAGATCATCTGTCGACTAATAAGCACGATTTTATGGCTCGAAGAGGATTGCTTCAGATGGTGGGTAAAAGAAGGAGATTGTTAAAATATATAGCATCTAAAGATTCCAAAGAGTATCTTGAAGTTATTAATAAATTAGGTATTCGAAGATAATTCGTTAGTACACTAATTTGCTGGATTCTTTTTGAATCCAGCACATTAGCTTACCAGCGCAAAGCAACTCGATTTAGTTGACTAAGCCGGTCAAGAAACATTAAATAAGGCTTAAAATGGATCTTGAATTATAGGATATTCTGAACTGAAGCAACAGCTATACAATCCTGTATAACTGAACTTTGTTCAGAATGTTAAAAAAGAGCCGTTTTAGAAAGGAAAAAATGTCAAATATTATTAACCCTTACGGTAAAAAAATTATAAAAGTAGAAACCGATTTCTGTGGAAGAAAACTAAGCCTAGAAGTTGGTAGAGTTGGATTTAGGTCAACGTCTAGTGTTTTAGTTCAGTATGGTGACACCGTAGTTCTAGGAACCGCGATGGTTAGTCCTACAATTATTCATGGAATGGATTATTTTCCACTGAGCGTAGAATATGAGGAAAAATTTTATGCATCCGGAAAGATCAGTGGTTCCAGATTTATTAAGCGAGAAGGAAGGCCTTCTGATGAAGCTGTTTTGATAGGCAGGTTAATCGATCGACCCATTAGACCATTATGGCCAAAAGGATACAGAAACGAAGTTCAAGCCATTGCGACAGTACTTAGTTTAGATCCTAATTTTAGGCCAGACGTAATTGCTATGATAGCAATCAGTACGGCTTTATCGTTAACCGGTGCACCGTTTGATGGTCCTGTAGCCGGACTTAGGGTGGGACTTAATGATGCTAAAGAATTACAGGCTTTTTTATCTAGTGAACAATTAGCTAAAGGTGATTTAGATATTGTTATAGCCGGTACCAAGAGTGGTGTAACCATGGTTGAGGCGGGAGCAAAAGAAGTTAGCGAAGACTTGGTGGTTAAAGCTATTGAATTTGCCCACAAAGAAATGCAACCAGCAATTAAACTTCAAGAAGAGCTGATTAATGAAGTAGGAGTAAATAAGCAAGAGTACGAGCTCGTTTTACCCAATGAAGACATTCTTAATGAAGTCACTAACTATCTAGAAAATAAGCTTGGTGAGGATTTAAGAAAACCTTATCCCGAAAGAAACGAACTGCTATCTACATTAAAAAAAGAGACTTTAGATTTTTTTAAAGATAAGCTCGATGATGCGTTTGACGATTTAAAAAATGAATACGAGGAAGCCTTTACTCTGGCAATCCACAAGGACGTTAGAAGGGGTATAGTTGAACATGGCATTAGACCCGATGGTCGCAAAACCGACGAAATTAGGCCTCTAAGTTCGGATGTAGCAATTCTTCCTAGAGCTCATGGTTCAAGTATTTTTACGAGAGGTGTTACGCAAGCCCTTAATATTGTTACATTAGCGCCTCTAAGCTTTTCACAGGTTATAGATACTATGGAACAAAACACCGAAAAAAGATATATGCATCATTACAATGCTCCTGGTTATACAGTTGGCGAAATTAAGAGACTAGGAAGTCCAGGAAGAAGAGAAATAGGTCACAGTTATTTGGCCGAAAGAGCATTACTTCCTGTTATACCCGACGAAGAAACATTTCCTTACGCTATTAGGTCGGTTACTGAAATAATGAGTCAGAACGGCTCTACTTCGATGGCTGCTACTTGTTCCAGCTGCATGGCTTTAATGGATGCAGGTGTCCCTATAAAAGCTCCTGTTAGTGGTATTGCCATGGGTCTTATTAAGGATAACGATAAAGTCATAATTTTAAGCGATATAGCTGACGCCGAAGATTTTGCTGGAGATATGGACTTTAAAGTAGCTGGTACCGCAAAAGGTATTACGGCCCTCCAAATGGATATGAAGGTTCATGGTTTGGACGTACAAACATTAGAAATGGCTATTACTCAATCCAAAAAAGGTCGAGCTGAAATTCTTGGGCACATGTTGTCTGTAATTCCTCACTATAGAGATAAATTAAGCGCCTATGCCCCGAGGGTAGAGTCGATTAAAATCAATCCTGACAAAATCAGAGAAGTTATTGGGAAAGGTGGGGAAACAATCCAAAAAATAACTTCGGAAACAGAGGCCATTATCGACATTAAGGATGATGGAACAATTGTAATATCTAGTCCTGACAGAGCTTCTATAGAAGCTGCAAAAGCTAGAATTGAAGCAATTACAGAAGTGCCTAAAGTTGGGAAAATATATAAAGACGTACCTATTGTGAGCGTTTTAGATTTTGGGGTATTTGTTCAGATTCTACCAGGTAAAGAAGGATTAGTTCATGTTAGCGAGATAGATGACAAAAGAGTAGAGAAGCCTGGCGATGTGCTTAAAGTTGGACAAAAAGTAGATGTTAAATTGGTTGCAATTGACGATAAAGGAAGACTACAACTTAGCATTAAAGCTGCTAAAAGAGATTTGAGTAAAAATGATCAGGAAAATAACAAATAATATTGTTACATTAGTAATTCTATTAATTTTAGAATTTGTTCTTTCCTATATTTTTATTAGTTTAGCCATAAACACGGGAAATTTAATTTTTTATTTTTTAACAATTCTCGTGTTCATTAATTTTATTGAAAATGTTGCCATCTTAATTAAAAGGATAATAAGGAAATATGACCAAGGAAAGTCGTCTTAAAGATTTAAAAGAAGAAATAGTCAAAATGAAAGTTTGTCCTAAACTTGCTAGTGAAGCCACTAATTTAGTTTTTGGAGCAGGGAATCCAGATAGTCAAATAATTTTTATCGGAGAAGCTCCAGGCAAGAACGAAGACCTTAAAGGCTTACCTTTTGTAGGAGCTGCTGGTAAATTTCTAGATGAGATGTTATCTCAAATTAGCCTCGAAAGAGACTCTGTATACATTACCAATATTGTTAAATATAGGCCTCCTAACAACAGGGATCCATTACCTGAAGAGAAAAAGGAATTTCTACCATTTTTGAAACGACAAATAGAGATAATCAGGCCTAAAATAGTTGTAACTTTAGGTAGGCATAGTTTAAACTGTTTTCTTCCAGATGCTCAGATATCTAAAATACATGGTAAGGTGATGAAAATTAAATTAGTTCTAGGTAAAGCTAAAAATGATCAATTAGAGATTTTGCTCGTTCCGTTATTTCATCCAGCTGCTGCTTTATATAACGGATCTATGAGAAAAACTCTCATTGATGATTTTAATAATTTGCCAATCATATTAAAAAATTTAAGTAAAGGAATAGACAATGAATAAAAATTCAGACCATAAAAATAATAAAAATAATTCTTTAAAACTTTCGAGCAACCTTTCAACAAGTAAAAGTCAAGCAGTTAGAGCTCAAAGACGTTCTCAAGCAAATGCTCAAAGAATTGCTAATCAGTATCGGTCAACTAGTCCAGAAAACACTAGAAGAGCTAATTACATAGACGACAAACCCGGACTTAAAATTATCGGTCTAGGTGGCATGGATCATGGTGGTTCTAAGAATATGATTCTCGTGGAATATCTTAATGATGCCGTAATTTTAGACTGTGGAAATGAATTAGGGGTTAATCTTCCTGGTATTAACTACGCTATACCAGACACTTCTTATTTAGATCAAATCAAGCATAAACTTAAAGGATATATAATATCTCACGGACACTTGGACCATATTGGGGGTTTACCTCACATAGTCCCTAAATATCCAGCTCCAATTTATGGTTCAAGATTCACTATAGGAAGGGTGGAAGAGATCTTTGAAAATTTTGGCCAACCTATGCCAGATGGATTTGAACTAAAAACCGTTGTTGTGAATGAAGACACTCACGAAAGATTAAAAATAGGTGAATTTTTCGTAGAGCTAGTACGAGTTACACACTCTATACCTGGAAGTACGAGTATCGTTTTAGATACCCCATTAGGTAGGATTATTAATACTGGTGACTTCAGATTTGACCCTCAGCCATTAGATCACGAGAAAACTGATATGGATCGACTTAAAGAACTTGGTAACGAAGGTGTATTAGCGCTTCTAAGCGAAAGTACAACAGTCGAAAGGTTGGGTCGAACTCCCAGTGAATCTACTATTGAGAAAAGTTTTATAGATATCATGGATAGAGCACCTGGACGTATATTTGTAGCCATCTTTTCAACTAATATTAACAGGATCCAGATGATAATTAATGCAGCAGTTCATCACAATAAGAAGATTGCTTTAGATGGAAGAAGTATGATGAGTACTCTGGAAATGGCCGTAAGGCACGGATTCGTTAAAGTTCCAAAAGGTACGTTTGTTCCGATTGCCAGCGCTCCCAGCCTAAAAGATACTCAAATAGTTGTGGTTTGTACCGGTGGGCAAGGCGAGCCTAATTCAGCTCTTCAAAAAATGGCTAGTGGTGAGCATAGTCATATTAAAATGAAGGCTCAAGATACGGTGATTTTAAGCTCTACTCCAATTCCAGAATCCGGAAACGATTCACTTATTGGAGCTATGGTAGACGACTTACAACGTAAAGGTGTCCACGTATATCAACATATTACCCATGAACTAGATCATGTTGGTCCTCTGCACGTCTCTGGGCATGCTTCTTGGGACGAATATGCTGAAATGATTAATATGACCAAACCGAAATATTTTATTCCGATTTATGGCCCATTTAGATCTAAACGAAGACACATAGAAATAGCGGTAGAAGAAGGGATACCTAGGGCCAATTGTATAAATGCTGAAAATGGCCAGATTATTAGTTTGTCCAAGGATAAGATTGAAATTGATGGAGAGGTTCCTCACGGGTCTATTCTAGTCGATCAAACCGGACAAATAGTAAGCAATGTGGTCGTCAAAGATCGAGTTTTGCTAAGTGAAGAGGGTCTCGTAGCAGTAATATTAACCATAGATAAAAAAAGTGGCAATCTTTTAACAAGTCCAGATATTATTAGCCGAGGATTTATCTATATGAGAGATAACGAAGAATTAATGAATGGCTTAAGGAATGAACTGAAAAGAGCAGTCTCCCAAAGGTATAAGAGGATAGATCTAGACAGATTCAAGGCCGAGTTAAAAGATCATGTCACTCATTTCTTGTTTGAGCAAACTCAAAGAAGCCCAATAGTCATACCGGTCGTAAATATTGTTGGAGTTAATAAAAATGATCAAAAAAATAATCCAGCTCAACCTTCAAAGAGTCCAGAGGAAATTGTTCAAGAACAACAGCAACGATTTCAAGAGATGAGGGCTAGACTTTTAAATCAAGACGCAAGAGTTGATTAAATAACAATATTAACACTTGCTATACTATTAGTAGTTTAAATTTATATGAATAAAGAAACTTTACCTTTTATATCTGTTGTCATTCCGGCGTACAACGAATCGACCATGCTTCCTTTGTGTTTAGAGTCTGTAATCAACCAAGACTATAAAGGTGAGTTTGAAATAATTGTGGTAGATAACGCTTCTACCGACAATACCCCAAAAATTGCCAAACAGTTTAAGGAAGTAAAATTACTTAAGGAAACAAAAATAGGTGTTAGTTATGCTAGGGCTAGAGGATTTGAATATGCAAAAGGCGAAGTCATAGCTTCAACCGATGCAGATACTATAGTTCCAAGAAATTGGCTTACTCTGATTTCACAAGATTTGAACGATGAATCCATAAGTGGATTAGTGGGAGCTTATGAATTATGTAATACCAATACATTTTCTAAAAAATTTGTTCAAAAAATGATCCCCACTTTTAGGGCCATAGATTATTTATTGGGAGCACATTTTGCGGGTGCCAATTTTGTAGTTAGAAAAGATGTATACATGGATGTTGGGGGGTTTGACCATTCCTTTGTAACTGGTGAAGATCTAGATTTATCCTATAGAATTAGAAAGGCGGGCCATAAATTAAAGGTTGC
>JAJZYA010000019.1 GCA_021806285.1 bacterium
GGTTGATAAAATAAGCCATAGGTAGGGAGTTAATAGGCACTGTTTGATTCTATAGCGAATACCTGTTATAATATTAATACATGATTTCACTAGAAGCTTTGCCTATATTTAGATCTAAGGGCCTTGCATATGATCTGTATCCTGATCGTTTTGAATCAGTAATCGAGGATGACCGCATTCTAGAAGCTGTCAACTCCTTTGCCTTGAGTAACCAAGAATTTAATGTTCACTTCAACCCTTCCGAGCAATTATACGGAGGAACTATGTCTCAAGTTTATCGATTGGGATCAATTTGTTTGAAGTACTCCTCAAAATTTACCCCTCGACACAAACATTTAAAACCAGAAGATTTATTACTACAGTTTCGATTCATGGATCATTTAAAAAATATCGTTAATCCCGATGAATTAACTGTTCCAAGTCAAATTGCTGCATTTAAAAACCAGCAAGGAGAATATTTAAAAATAGAAGACTATGTGCCAGATCATATTAATCTTTTTAAATTTAGACATAGACTAAATCCAGATGACAAATTAGCCTTATTGCACGAAACTGCCCGTCGTGTTACAAGGCTTAGAGAAGTATCGCCTTTTTTGGCAATTGGCTTAAATGATTTAATTGACGATGATGCTCAAAATCCAAACCCATCTAATATCTTAATTCCTGATACTCCTGATTTAGATTATTTTAATCATCCTTTCGTTGTTATTGATCAGCCCAGTTCAGAATTAAATCTTAATCGTCTTCGGGCTCTTCGATCTTATCTAAAACTAAACCACAAACGTTAGACTAATCATTGTAGGAACAATAATAACATTAGGATACGTCCGTTATAATAAAAGATCACTAAATATGATTTTCAATATTGACATTATATAGTTATATTGTATAATAAAGATATGGAGCAATTTCAAAGTTTAGAGCCCACTAAATCGTTAACTCATGAAGAAGTTTTGGAAGCTTTTAGAGAGAATAACATAGCCATGGCTAAAATCCTACTTAATAATCCGAAGGATTCCGGTCTAGATAGTCTATTGGAATTAAATGATTATTTAAGTACTTTACTTTCCAACTTTATATACAAAAAATCTAATCCTGATTCTTCCCAAACGCCACTCTCTTAATAATAAGATCTTCCATGTTCGCCATCAAAGCTGGTATTAGAGTATATTCACCATATCTATCATTTATAGTGTCACTAAATTCCGCCAAACCGTCAACACTTCTAGGGTAGCCATTAAATAAATCGAGTTGCTCAGGATCTTTAGAGCTAAGTTTAAAGACCGAAACACTCATTTCTCTAACATTAGAAATAATATTTATTGATTCAAGAATTCTATAGGCTGATTTATAGATATCTAAACTGGCATAAATAGGGTAATTTAAAGTTTTAGATCTATTAAAATAACTACCGTCTTCAAATCTTAAATAAAGCCTAATACCCTTAGCGTAAAAACGTTTAGCCCTAAGACGTCTACCGGTCTTTTCGGATAGTTTCATGAGCAGTCTAGAAAGTTCTTTTTGGTCCCTAGTTTTATGACCTAGAGCATATTGATTACCAAAACTCTTTCTCTTGTAGTCTATATTGTCTATTAGGTATCCCCTAAGTCTTAAATACCAATAATAACCATTAATACTCTTAAAAACTTCGTCTTTTAGTTTAAAAACAGGTGAATTTAAAAAATCCAAAGGGCTATAGATGCCGGCCAGATTAAGTCTAGCTTCATATCTAAAATTGATACCAGGCAAATCAACAAGACTTATTTTTTTATATACCTCTAAGATATTATTATGATCGATTAGATCCATACCGTCAGGCTTATTTAAACCAGCCGCTAATTTCGCTAAAAAGGGATTATTGCCAATCCCAACATTAATAGTGACATATTCTCCTAAATAATCTTTGACGTCTCTTTTAATCATATGGCCTATATCCCGCAGGCTTAATCCGTCTCTTAAATAATTAGATCCCTTAAAGTCTATTAGAAATTCATCAACAGATTTAGCCCAAACTTTATCGCTATACTTACTTAGAATCTTAGAAAAACGTTTATGAGCATCAAAATATTTTTCTGGATCTGGCGTTAAAATATGAACTCCGTTATATATTTCGCGAGCCTCTCTCACACTTACACCCAACTTAATACCAAGAGCCTTAGCTTCATAGGACGATGCTATTATTATGCCGGCTGGAGTATCATAAGCCGCTACAGCAACTGGTTGATTCCTAATAAGAGGATTGGCTTGTTGTTCAATAATTGCAAAACAGCTATTAAGATCAACATGCATTAAAAGGGCTGGATCTTTATTAATCGGCATTTCCATCGCTAATGGCCTCAAGACTCCAATGTAGATTATCAGTATTAAAATTAAGTCTCATCCATAAACTTTTAGTCTTATCTACAACCTCAAATATATGATGAGCAGTTCTACCTTCGTTGATCCTGTGATGATAACCAACACTACCAACTTCATATTCACTATTCTGCCAGCTAATTAAATGGGGAAGGGCTACTTTTTTCCGAGCAGAATAATACATAACAACACTAACTTCTTCATTAATTTTTTGACGCATAATATAACTCCTTAGCTAAACTTTATGATTTTTTTAGTTTTTTATTTTATAAATAGTAATAGGGCTTATTAAAATAAGTCTTTTAGGCTAGACCAAAAAACGTAACCATTTGGTAATGGTAAAAATTTAATAAGCTTGTAAGAAAGAAGGTTGTAACCAGCTCCTACACTGCTTATGTCTTATTATATTTAGTCTTTTAGTAAAATTCAATTTATATATTTTTTATATCTCACATAAATTAAAGCTGGAATACCTATTAACAATGGAGAGAAAAAATTGATTAACCTAAAGATTAAGACTCCCGCCAAAGCATAGGGAAGGGTAATACCGTAAGCCAAAAGAGCTGATACTAACCCTGCATCAACACTCCCCAATCCTCCAGGAGCAGGTATTAAGGTTCCTATCCAAATCGCAAAACTATAAGAGACCATAATGGCAACTAGACTCAAATTAGAATCAATCGATCTAAGACTAACGTAAAGAGCTAAAATGTTGAAAAGAGCTAACATCAGTTGAGACAAAAAGGCATAAAAGATTTTTCTCTTATATTTCTTATAAACTAAAAGTTGGTTAATAAATTTCTTTATAAATATTAAGAATTTAGATCTAATCCTATGAATTGATAGGACCGATAAAACAACTATGATAATAAACAAAGAAGCAATAAGGATATAAATTAAGGCTATCTTAGAAAACTTAAAATTATGAGACAAATTAAATCCAACAAAAACTATAAATAGAGTAATACTAGCCAAAACTCCTAGAACGTTATTGACTAGAACACTTGCGCCGGCAGCCAAAGCCGAAGAACCGTTATTCTTTAGGTATAAATAATTCGATCCAATTGCCCCTATTCCTGCAGGTAAAATCTTATTGATGGCATTTGAAGCAAATTGCATTATGACAGTTCTAAAGTATTTTAGTTTCTTAAAGGATAAAAAATAGTAGCTTAAAGCTGCCATAAAAAAACTAGCAATACTAAATCCAAAAACTAATAAATAATAAGGAGTTTTACTTAGCTTTAATTGATGTAATCCCTTATCTAATCCAGGAAATTGATTAACTAAAAAAATTACAAATAGTATAATTAATACAAAGTATATAATCCTCAACCAACTCAATCTTATGTTAGTGCCTTCTTTATTCACTATATACATTATAGGTCTAAGCTAAGAGTTAACCAAAATCCTAAGATATTCTAAGTTCTTTTTAAGAATAAAGCCATAAAATTCAGCATTATGGAAAGTGAAAAAAAAGCTGACATGCCTAAAGAACAGGATACCAAGGAAAAAACGAATACAGTCAGCATGAAGCCAATAAAAGAAACCAAAACCATTACTGTCAGCCAAAATAGTATATTGATTACTTTAATAGTTATAATCCTATTAATTTTAGCCTTTATCGGTGGAACTATTTATCAAAAAAACTCAAAATCTAATTTACCTATAAATCTAACTAGACATAGTTACCGCTATCATCATGCTAAAAGGAATCATATCTTTAGAGCCGGCACCATAACTAGTGTTAACTCCAGCTCCATTACAATAAACAGTGTCAGGTATGGATCATTGTCATTTAGCATTAATTCAAATACTAAATTTAAAAGCCAAAACCAGACCCCTATTAATGTATCAGATTTAAAAACCGGACAAAGTGTTCTTATAAGACCAAAGAGTCCCTCAAGTAATCAAGCTCTACTAATAATACTTAAGAACTAAACAAATGATATATTCTAGGTTTAAATCCTTCTTCAGGTAAATTTAAACATCTAAAGTATAATATTAAACATGAGAATATTAGTAATAGAGGATGAGCCCAAAATAGCACAGGCCGTTAAAAAAGGCTTGGAGCTAAAAGGTTACGCAGTAGACGCAGTATATGATTCTGACAGCGGCTTATCATATGCTAGCGACCCAGACTATGACTTAATAGTTCTAGACCGCATGCTCCCGGGTAAGATTGATGGGACCGAACTCTGTAAGAAATTACGTGAGGATAAAATTAACACTCCAATCATAATGTTAACTGCTCGAGGCACTATTGGCGATCGAGTTGAAGGATTAAATAGTGGCGCAGATGATTATTTGGTTAAACCATTCTCATTCGACGAACTCACAGCTAGAGTTCAAGCCTTACTTAGAAGACCGCCAGTTAATGTTGGAACCGAGCTTTTACTTGACGACCTATCTCTTAACCCCCAAACCTATCAGGTTAAAAGAGGTAACAAACCTATTAAACTATCGCATAAGGAATTTGCCTTATTAGAATATATGCTTCATCACCAAAACCAAATAATTACCAAAGAGATGCTCGTAAATCACATATGGGACGAAGATTCTGACGTTTTGCCTAATACAATTGAAGTCTATATCGGTTATTTAAGAAACAAGATTGATCGACCATTCCCAAAGAAAAAGCCCTTAATTCATACTTTAAGAGGTTTCGGGTATAAGTTAAGTCTTTAATTCACTATGTTTAAATCAGCAACCTTTAAACTGACCATTTGGTACTTAATAATCGTAATGGCGATTAGTATTCTATTTAGTATTGTCGTTTATACGGTTGGATCCGACGGAATTGCCAACGGCATTAGACTTCAATCCGAACGAATATATAATGAATTCCCAATCTTTGAAGAAAACCCCATATTAAAACCATCAAAAGACATAAAAAGAGGAGAGCACATACTTCTTATGAGACTACTCTTTTTCAACTCCATAGTCTTTGTTTTAGCGGGAGCGGCCAGTTATTTTCTAGCCATAAAAACTTTAGGACCAATTGAAGAGGCCCACAAACAGCAAAAAAGATTTACCTCCGACGTTTCGCATGAGCTTAGAACTCCACTTACAGCCATAAGAATGGAAAGTGAAGTTGCATTACTAAACGATAATATTTCCAAAGAAGACCTAAAAGCTATACTAAATTCAAATTTAGAAGAAACTACCAAAATTGAAAATTTGATAAATAGCCTACTAAGACTTAGTCGGCTTGAATCAGACGAGATTAAGAAGAATTTTAGTGATTTAAAAATTGATGAAATCGTAAAACAAGCCATTAGTAATGTCAGTAATCAAGCAAAATCCAAAAAAATAAAAATAATAAACAAAGTGGATTCGGTTGATCAAATTAAAGGAGATAAAAATTCCTTAATCCAACTAGTAACAATATTCTTAGATAATGCTATTAAATATAGCCACTCAAATAAAGAAATTGAAGTGTCATTTATCTCAAACAGAAACTCTAAAAGTTTAATTCTTAAAGACCAAGGTATCGGGATCGACAAAAAAGATCTTGATCATATTTTTGATCGCTTCTATAAGTCGGATACCTCGAGAACTCAAAGTGATAATTCAAAGGAGAGCTATGGTATTGGACTTTCAATTGCCAAATCAATTGCAGAAGTACACGATATTAATATAGTAGTATCTAGCCAATTAAATAAAGGAACCACCGTAAAATTAATTTTTTAAGGAAAGTTACTAAATAATATAACCTTTGGAACGATTTAACTCGACACAAATACCAGCATACCTTACGTTTGGTATTATTGGATTTTAAGCGAATTAGTTCAACTCACCGGAATATTGTTAACCGGATAAGTGTAAATACAAAAGGGTAGAGGGTTGACACCAATTTGAATATTTTCTTAATTTTTTATATTAATGTAACTAATCTATTAACGCCCTTACTTTATCTTGGTTTATATATTTAGAAATGCTCTCTAATATGACTAAAACTATAATCCCAACTAGCATCGGACTTTTTATGGGGGTTAAAAATGTTATCTTTATCGAATATTTCCTTGACTTCTTTAAATAATAAATATACTTCTTGACCAAATTGTTCTTTAAGCCACGGACCTCGAACTAAACCATCATTGTGTTCAGCTGAAAGTGATCCGTTATACTTTAAGACTAACTCATCGACTTCCTTCATAGCAGGAAGCAATTTAGCTCGATCCTTCTTATTCTCAAGTTTCATCAAAGGAATAATATGAAAATTACCGTCACCCATATGACCCGCGATTGTAGCAAAGAGTTCATATTTCTTAATTATTTTTCTAAGTTTTGGCAAAAAATCTACTAAATATTTAGGTTCCACTATAAGATCATCAATAAATGGGGCAGTGTGTTTGTCTTTAACCTTACTCCTAAGAAGGTTAAAACTTTGTCTTCGCATAACCCAAAATTTCTCACTTGAGCCTTCCGATGGGTCTTCTTCAAATCCGTTTATCTCATATCGAGCTTTTTTAGTTTTTAATTCCTTATGTAATTTAATAATTTTACTTCTAACTTCATCTTCGCTATCTCCCGTAAACTCAACCATTAATATAAGCTTCGGAATACCCCTTAAAAGCTGAAGTCCATCCGGAATTAAACTTATTAAAAGTTTAATAAATCTTGATACCCCTAGAAGTTTTAGGAAACTAGGCATAAATCTAATCGATAACCACAAAGTTTGATCATCAAACGATTCAAAGGTAGCTGGCTTATGGCTTAGAACGATCGGTATTATCTCTCCTAGATCATCAATATCTTTTAGAAATAGTACTAATAGTCCTGAATGATCCTTCTTTGGAACTAAACGATAGTCAATTTCTGTTATCATGCCTAGAGTACCCTCAGAACCAACAAACAGCTTCGTTAAATCAAAAATCCCTGTTTCGCGGTCCCAAACTTCCCATAATGTATAGCCCATGGAATTCTTGCTTACTGTTGGTTTAGCCGCTTTAATAACATCATAATTATCTTCACAAAGCTTATAGATCTTGTTATATATCTGACCTTCAAAATCTTTTTTAGCAAGTTTATCCTGCAACTCTTTCCCCTTAATTGGTTTAACAAGATACTCGTTGCCATCTGCTAGTACGACTTTTAGATGATTTATAAAATCTTTAGTCTTACCATATTCTAATGATTTTTCTCCTCCAGAATTGTTAGCGGCCATTCCTCCAACAGTAGCTAAATCTCTTGAAGCCGGAAAGGTCGGCATTAAAGCATGATGCTTAAACGTTTCTTTCTCAAAGTTCCTGTAATAGACTCCTGGCTCCGTCAAGGCATGAGTTGAATCAACCTTTAAAATCTTATTTAAGTATTTAGTAAAGTCGATAATAATGGAATCATTGATAGCTCCACCTGCCATATCAGTTCCTGCCGATCGTCCTGTTATTGATAGACTAGGCTCTTCTTTTTTATGTTCATTGACAAATTTAACAATAGTACTAATATCGCTAGAGTCCTTAGGAAAAACAATAATTTTGGGAACTATTTCAAATAATGATGCATCATGGCTATAAAACTGAAGTGAATCTTTATCGTCAACAATATCACCCTTAAAACCAGCTTCTAAAATACCTTTTTTATAATCTAACATTTTTTATTAAAACTTAACTTAGTATTAGTATATCACTTATGTTTAAAAGTACAAAAAAACATAAGCTTTAAAGAATAAGATTAATTTGCTAGAATAAAAATAATGACACAAAAAAAAGTATTAATAGTTGGGGGTGGTTTTGGAGGTGTTAAGGCTGCTTTAATACTATCTAACGACAATCGCTTTGAAGTAACACTAATAACCAAATCCCAAGATTTAGTCTTTTATCCTACTCTCTATGAAATGGTTACCTCTCATAGAGACCCCAACTCGCTCATTCCTATTAAGAATATATTCGAAAATAGAAAAATAAATCTCATCTTTGAAGAGGCCAAGGAACTTGATCGCAACAATAAAACTCTTAAAACGACTAACGGTGGACAGTACGTTTACGATATTTTAATACTAGCGCTTGGAGTTGTGACCAACTACTTTGGAATACCGGGACTTAAAGAAAATTCATTTTCGATAAAAAACTTTGAGGAAATAAATCGTTTTAAAGCACACCTTCATAAAGAAATGGTTGAAGAACAAAAACTAGATAGCCATTATCTAATTATTGGGGCAGGCCCAACTGGAATTGAGCTCGCTGGTACACTTCCAGAATATCTTAAACAATTATCATATAACCATGGCCTAAAAGGTCATAAGCCAAAAATTACATTAGTTGAAGCTGCGCCTAAACTATTACCCAACCTTCCAAAGGATGTCTCTACGATCATAAAGAAAAGACTAACAAAATTAGGTGTCAACATAATAACTAAAGCCGCTATTAAAAGATTAGATGACGATCAAGCTCTAATTGGTGATAAAATTTATAAAACCAAGACCGTAGTATGGACAGCAGGCGTGAGTAATAATCCATTCTTTATATTAAATAACTTCAGCATATTAACTAGAGGTAAAGTTGCAGTTAACACCTACCTGAGCACCGAAAGAGACATTTACGTAATTGGAGATAACGCTGACACTCCTTATAGCGGTATGGCACAAACTGCTATTTGGGACGCCGAATTTGTGGCTAATAACCTAATTAGAATGGAAGATTCTAAAGAACCAAAAAGTTATAAGGCAAGAAAACCAATTACCATAATACCAGTAGGTCATAAATGGGCAGCATTAGTCTGGAAAAACATCAAAATATATGGATATTTGGGTTGGTTATTAAGAGGTTCGGCTGACATTATCGGATTTCATGACCTAGAAGCTTGGGATAAAGTTACCAAACAAATTATAGGTCACACGGTCATCGAAGAGGAATGTCCTGTTTGTAATATAGCTAAAATGGCTAAAAATATCTCCTAATCTAGTACAATATAGTTAATGCAGAATTCTAAATACGAGGAACTTTATAAGTTATTAAACATTGATCAAAAAGAAGTCGTCGATAGTATAGAAGGCCCAGTCTTAGTAGTCGCAGGTCCTGGTACTGGAAAAACTCAGACCCTATCATTAAGAGTTGCCAATATTCTAAAAACTCAAGATATAAACCCCGAAAATATTCTCTGCTTAACATTTTCTGAATCAGGAGTGGAACAAATAAAGCGTCGACTTAATCTAGTGATTGGATCAAGTGAAGCAAATAACGTCTACGTATCTACTTATCACGGTTTTGGGAATGATTTACTAAACCATAACTTAATAAATACAAATTTATTTAATGATTTAAATGCCATTAATGACTTAGGAGCAACTCATATAATTAAAACTATTTTAGATAAATTACCATATTCAAGTTCACTCAAAAAAAATAATTTTATTAAAGATATAAAAAGTACAATTAGTGAAGCTAAAAAAGCCTATTTAACTTATCAAGACATTCAAGAAATAGCTGAAGCGAACATAAGCTACACATTAGAAGCAACAAAAATAACCCTTAAACTGAGCGACAAACTAAGACTTGTTTCCAAAAAAAGTGTCGACGATTTTCGTTTTCTTTTAAAAGAGCTAAAAGATATAAAGGACAATAACAAAGACGAAAGTTTTAAAACCATAGTAATTAATGAGCTTAAAGATGCTTTAGATTTTTTCGACAACGAGGCTTCAACAAAACTAATAACTAAATGGAAATCTAAATATTTAGCCAAAAACGAACTTGATCAACAAATATTTAATTCTCTAGATCAAAATAAAAAACTAATAGACCTCAGCGAGATCTTTAGACTTTATCAAGAAGAATTAGAAAAACAAAAACTATATGATTTTGACGATATGATTTTAAACAGCATTAAATTACTAAAAGAAAATCCAAATATTAAATATAGCCTCCAAGAAAGATTCCAATATATTTTAGTTGATGAATTCCAGGATACTAATGCATCCCAGAATAACTTATTGAAACTGTTAATAGATAACCCTGTTAACGAAAAAAGACCTAATATCTTGGTAGTTGGAGATGACGATCAAGCAATTTTTGCATTTCAGGGCGCTAAATACTCGCACATGCTCGAATTCTATAACGATTATAATGACGTAAAAGTCATAACATTAAAAACTAACTACCGTTCCACTGATGAGATTATCGAAATATCTAAAAAAATAGCTAACAAAATTGAATCAAGACTCGATCATGATTTAAATCAAATCGATAAAAATTTTAAAAGCTCTTCAACCAAAAA
>JAJZYA010000020.1 GCA_021806285.1 bacterium
TTTGAAGGAGTGGCTTATGGAGGGCTATCGTGCAGGCTATCGCAACTAAAATTCGTACCGCCAGTTGTTAGTTTCACGTTTACGGAAGCCCATCTTTTCATAAAGTCTTTGAGCGGCTTCTTTTGAAGCGTTAGACGTAAGGTCCACTCGAGATGCATTCTTTGATTCCGCAACTACGAGAGCCTTCGCTAAAAGTAATCCGCCTATACCTCGCCCTTCGTAAGCCTCATCAACCACTACGTGCTCTATGTAGCCTGACAGGCGAGTAGTTGATTCAAGGCCAATAAGCGTTAATGTTCCCACGTACCGTTCTGACGGCGTTGCCTGCCACGGCGTGGTTTCATCAGTTTCGTCTCCTAGCAGAGCAAAAATTAAAGCCGAACTTTCGTTATTGATTACAGCTTGTAGACGACTAGCTTGCGGCGGATTTTCAGGATGAAAACGACTTAGTAATCGCTCCTGGGCCTCTTGCATCGGGGCAGGCACTTTTATTCCAGTAGGTACTTGTAGAGCGTTAATGGTCTCAGTCACAAACAGTTATTATGGGGCTTTGACATCATTATAGCAAGCATATGTAAAATAAAACTCCTCATTTTGAGGAGTTTTAAGCATGAGCAATATGGAGGGCCATCTGGGACTTGAACCCAGGACACCCTGCTTAAGAGGCAGGTGCTCTAACCAGCTGAGCTAATGGCCCACACACAAAAAGAATAGCAAATAACCCCTGTTTTTCAAAATATTTGTTACAATACCTAGGATGAAAATACTAAACGGATCTGAATTGGCTGGATACATTAAAGAACGTCAAAGAAAAAGTGTCCAGACATTAATTTTAAATTACAAGATAAAACCCCAATTAGCCATAATTGTAACTGTAGACAATCCAGTTATTAATTTATACGTTAACTTAAAGAAAAAATACGGTGAAGATCTAGACATCGGAGTAGATATTTATAGGCTAAATGAGAGTCAAATCAAGGAAGTCATAGATAAACTTAATAATGATGAAAGTGTTCATGGGATAATAATTCAACTTCCAATATTTGATCCCACTAAAACAGACGAAATAGTAAATCTAGTAAATCCCTTAAAAGATGTTGATTCTTTAGGGAGTAAATCAATATTTGATCCTGCTACCCCTATGGCCATACTTTGGTTATTATCGGGATATAATATTGATCTTGAAGGCAAGCGGGTTCTTTTAATAGGCAAGGGTAAGTTGGTCGGTGAGCCTTTATATAGAATGCTTAAAAATAGTGAAATAGATGTCATAGTAGCGGATCGAAAAACAAAAGATTTAAAAAAACTATCACTTGAAGCGGATGTTATCATAACAGCCACTGGACAACCGGCAATTATTTATCCTGACATGATTAAAGAGGGTGCTATTGTAGTTGATGCTGGAGTTGCGAGCGAAGATGGTAAGTTAGTGGGAGACTTAGATGAGAGTGTTTATCAAAGAAATGATCTTACTATTACTCCAACTAAAGGAGGGGTAGGACCTCTTACAGTCTGTGCTTTATTTGAAAATGTTATATTAGCCGCTAAAAAACAATCTAAACTTTAGCTAAATATTCTTTAAAGATTAAATCAATATCCTCGGGCATGGAATTGGGATATATTTTTCTAAAGTCGTAATCTTTAGGAACCTCAAACACAAATCTAGTTTTAAGTTCTTGATATTTTTCTTGAGAAAATAACATAGCGGATCGAGATTCTTTAATCTCACCAATACAATCTAAGGGCTTATCTCCAGAGATGCCAAGTAAATTTCGGTAGGTCTGATCCAAGCTTTTATCTAAAAGTAGATTTTTACCGTTCCAGAGTTTAGTTAGCTCGCCCTTTTCAATAAAAGGTGTAAAGATTAGGAATATAAAGGCGCACTTCGGGCATTCTCCACACCAATATAAACCCTCGGAATCAAGCTGAAAGGCCCTATTACAAGAACTAAAAAATTCTTTATATTGATTGAAATAATTTTTGGTAAATATTTCAGCAATTCGAAGCTCGCTTAATGATCTTAGAAACGAATAATACCTAAAGCTATTTCCAAGCGTATCGAAGAGGTATTTTTGGAAATCCTTTTCAAATTCTTCACTTTTAGAGTATTGATGATTAATCATCTCATTCTTATACATAAGAGTTGGCTCATTAGAACTTTGTTCATTGCCTACGATAATATCTTTTGTGCCACCTAAAATAGCTACAATAACTCCGCAAGAAGCAATAATAGAAGATATGGGAATATGTCCGTTTAAAGCATCTTCTTTATTTAATTTAAGCAACAAAGGATCGATAGTCCTTTCTACGTAAAGATGTTCAAGACCGATCTCATCTACTAATGGCTCTAATTTAGATTTATGATTTAAGCTCCAAGTTTTTAAATTGCTAACTTTATTTCTTAAGGCCTCAATTACTACTAAAGAGTCTTTTCCTCCTCCAACACCAACGATTGCTCCGCTAGTGTCTTGATATAAGGGCTGAAATGATTCTTCGGTATTAGCTTCAAAAGGAGCTATCGCATCAAAATCCAATTGGTTTATAAAAAGATATTCTCCTAATCCTTTTTTATAAAGTTTGTTTAAAAATAACTCTAGATTTTTATCTATTAAGCCTTTTTTAATTTCAATCTTATCTACTAAATATGCTTTAAAATATGATATTCCGCAGATAAAAAATAAGATCTCAATAGCCTTATCTAAAACTTGAGGATTGTAATCTATAAAATTAAAGTCAAAAACAAAAGTCTCTTTAAAATTTAATTGATCATCGAAAGAATACATTAGTTCCAAGGTTTTAGACTCTTTATTAAAGTTGTAGTCTTTAAAAATAAACGAACTAAATCTTTTCATAAATTCTCAACTGCTTCGTTAAACTTTATACCTCTATCTTCGAAATTTTTAAACATATCAAAACTAGGGAAACCCGGGCTTAATATAACGTTGTCTCCGTTGTCTACCATAGAACTAATTTTTTTAACTATATCATCCATATTATTTTCGTTAATTATTTCAAAATTAGAAAATTTATTCTTTTCCATTTCAGTTTTTATTCTATCTTTAGCTTCTCCAATTAATAATACCTTTTTAATACTTTGTGATTCTTTAATTTTCGATATTAAAGGATAAAGATCTAAGCCCCTATCTTTACCTCCAATTATTAATATTTTAGGTCCTTTAATGGCATCAATAACAGCTATCGTTGCAGTTGGAGCTGAAGAGAAGGAATCATTGTAATATTTTACTCCCCTAACTTCTTTTCTAAATTCAATTCTAAAGGGAAGTCCACTAAATTCTCTTAAAACTGTTGCTGCTGTTTCTGGGTTGGGCCTAATTTGCCATAGAACAGTCAGGGCCGCACAAATATTTTGCAAATTATGTGAGCCTATTAATTTAATTTCGCTTATTCTAATAACGGGTATTCCATCTATAGTTATATGATTACCGGCAACTAAAGCTCCTGGAGGTTTAAAGTATGGTATAAGTTTGGCTCCTCCAGTAGAGGCTATCCTCTTGGAGTTTTCATTTAAGCTATAGTAAATAGCAATATCTTCACTAGTTTGATATCTAAAAAGTTGAGTTTTAGCCCTATAGTATTCATCAAGATCGGAGTGCCAATCAAGGTGCTCTGGCTCAACCAATAAACATACTCCTATATGAGGAGAATATTTAAGATCTATCAACTGAAAATTAGCTAGTTCTAGAACTACATAGTCTTCGGCTTTAATTTGTTCCCTGAGAAGATCCAAAGGAGGTATACCAATATTCCCACCTAGATGAACTCTAAATCCATTAGCTTCTAACAATTTAGTTATGAGGGTTGAAGTTGTTCCTTTACCCTTTGTGCCAGTTACTCCAATGATGTTTTTAGTCGGACAAAGTCTTAGAAATTCATTAGTATTGGTGGTTACCTTGGTCGTTATTGCTCTGGAGTTAGCTTTAATAATATCTTCGGGATGAACAGCGGGGGATCTAAATATTAATTCAAAACGGTCTAGATCATTTAAGTATTGTTCTCCAATTTGAAGATGTGCATCAGAAGGAACGTCTTCTGGCATTGACTGATCACAAATAGTTATATTGTTATTAGATTTATAGAATTCATAAACTGATCTTCCTTGTAATCCAAATCCAATAATAGCAATATTCATCTTATTTAATTATGCCATTTAAGATTAAAATTCTCTAGTTATTTAGATGCTTCTTAACAACTTCCTCAACCTGTCTAGGTGTCATATCTGCTTTTAAAATAACTCCCTCAACACCTAGTTTTTTAACCGAATCTGGGATCTCTTGTTCTCCCATATTAGTAAGAATAATAACCTTAGTGTCCTTACCCCAAGAACTGTCTCTAAGTTTTTTGAGCATTTCTTCGCCAGTCATAATAGGCATCATTAAATCGAGAAGAATAATATCAGGATTAAAACCCTTGATCATTTCGAG
This sequence comes from bacterium, assembly GCA_021806285.1. Classification (GTDB taxonomy): domain Bacteria; phylum Patescibacteriota; class Saccharimonadia; order Saccharimonadales; family UBA4665; genus JAJZMH01. The sequence goes on from JAJZYA010000020.1 coordinate 4,443, forward strand.
ACCATCTTTGCCATTGCCAGCAGTCTCAACTGTATAGCCATCTGCTTCAAATTTGAATCTATACATTTGGCTAATAGCTTGGTCGTCTTCGACAATTGCTATTTTAGGCATAGTAATATCATATTAGAACAAGATTTAGCTTTTTACAAATACTAATATTTATTAAAGAATTTCTCTAACAATATCTACTATCTGTTGAGGAGTATGATGAGCCTTAACAACATATCTATCTACATTTAAGAGTCTTAGTTTAGCGGGAGCTTCGTCTTTACTAATGTTGGTTAAAACAATTACTTTTATATCCTTAGCCCAATCGTAACTTCTTAACTGTTCTAACATATCTTCACCGCTCATCACAGGCATCCTAAGATCCAATAGGATTAATGCAGGTTTTTCCTTTTCAATAATCTTAAGTCCCGTTTCACCATTTTCTGCCGTATAAACCTCAAAACCTTCTAATTTAAACTTAAATGAATATAGATCCCTGATTGTCAGTTCATCTTCAACTATGACGAGTTTTGTTTTATCTTCCATGTTCGTTTAATTTTAGCAGTTATCACTAAATAACTAAAAAAAGCGACAAATTTATAAAAGCATTACCGAAAAAATACAATATTATTACCTAAAAGATTTTACTTATAAACCAAAAGTTAATGTTTTAGTTTAATATTTATTGATTTTGTTGACGACGACGATTTATTAATACTAAGCCTCCGGCCGCAATTCCAGCACCAGCAAGCACACTAATACCTGCAGTACCTTCGACTATACCTATGGTAGCGGTTTGAGTACTTCCTGTCGGTGTATTACAGCTATAGTTTATATAAAATAATTCGTGGTCAATGATATCTTGTACTTCTTTTCCATCTAAGCCAACAGTTGGAGCGATTGCATTAGCTTCACTGTTTGATATTCCGTTTCTACCATCTGTATGGAAATATTTATACATTTTTTCCTGAGCGTCAAATGCTTTTTCGGTATTACATCTATCTATTTGGTGAGATGGACTAGTAAATTCGTAAAGGCTTTTATAATCTCTAAAATTTGTGCTACTAAATAAGTTGTGCATACCAACACCAACCAGACCAAGACTACCAGCCGCAATGGAAAATCCTAATACTTTTTTACCTAATCTTTTATTTATCGTATTACTTTTATCTATTGAAAGCTTGCCTGTATTTAATCTTTCTTTCATTGTCACTCTTTACTAATTATTAATCGTAGTATAATGTACTATTATACAAAAAAAGTAAATTCCATAATATAATATAAAGTATTTTAAAGAGATACTATGAACTAAAAATTAAACTACTTAGGAGTTGAACCGCTACATATGTTATAAGTACTAAAATAGATCGTAGATAATCCTTATCGTAAATAGTTATTGTAAAAATAATTAACTTTATGAAAGGAGACATTAATATGTCTAACCGTACTGGATCATCTACGATCTATGGAACTATTCTGCCAAATAATATAGGTTATCTAAGATTAGATCAGTTAACATATCTAAAGAAGCTAACCATAGATTAAAGATCATAGAATATTATCTTAAAACTAGGAATATTAGCTTAGCTTGTCGGCACTATGGGATCTGGAGAAGTTATTTGTATAAATGGTATGGTAGATATAATCCTAAATATTTAATTAACCTAGAAAATTTAAGTAGAAAACTTAATAGGTAAACTCTAACAATAATGTTTAGATGAATACAGCGGGCACATGACTCTGGGAGCAATAGAACAACAGATTATCACCTAGCTTAATGATTACCATTTCTATAGACCTTATCAAGCTCTAAATTATCTAACCCCAGCTGAGTTCTGTGATACACTGGACATAACTATCTTTCGAAGGAAAGTGTCCACGATGTATTGAGTAAGTGATGTCATTGACAATATTGTCAAACTATAGTATAATTCCACCAGTAAGGTAAATAGCACCTTGTTAGGAATTAAGCACTCATTATGTAATTTTAGTATTATGTAGGGTGCTTTTTATTTTACTCACTCATTAAGTTATAAATGGATTATATAATATGAAGCACTTAGACCATCAACAAGAAATATCACAGAAGAGCATAACAGCTCCTAGGTTTATACAGAAGGAGATTAATGATAAAGAAAGTAAGCGTATTTGGTTGCAAAAACATTGGAAAGCTTTATCTGGTGCAATTATATTTACAGCTTCACTAGGAATAACCTCGACACAATTTAATAAAGTTGAACATGATGTAATAAAGGAATTACCCGTAATAGCACCATCTTTAATAGTTACCGAAGGCATGGCATGGACTGGTGCTGCTATGATTTTTGGATCTGCTGGCAATAAAATAGGTAATCCATTGACACTTAAATCACGTTTATCTAAGGTTAGAGATGAACTTGAGCATAATTGTATATATAAATATGGTCTAGCAGTTAATATTTTAGGGGCAATTGGAACATCTACTGTTGTTGGGGCTAGTGCTGTTCTTTATGATCCGTTAAGTTCTTGGCCACTTGCCCTTACTGTTGCTGGAGCTAGTTTAGGTTTTTCAGGATTACCGTGGATTTGGGCTAATAATAATCACAATAATCACGAAACCAATGTGATTATTGAAAAGACTGGAAACAAGGAGTAAACGAATGACTAATATTTTGGAAAATTTACAACAAGTTAAACATAACCTAGACGTATCTTCTGGTGTTTTTGATTTTCGGGAAGATGCTATGTATTATATTGCGAAAGTAAATGAATGTGGCAATATAATTTCAGAAGAATATTTCGATGCACTTACAAAATTTAGAGCAGATACTTATTTGCATCTGGGATTTATTGCTACGAGTGACGTAGACGAAAAAGGTCGTGACATTGATATTGATGAGTCAAGATCAACAAGCTTCATAGTTATCAAGAAGAACAACAATACTTTAGATGGACCTTCTGTGGTTGGCTCAGGAAGACTAATCTATAAAGGTTCTCCAGATAGACCCTTACCAATTGAACAATATTTTCCTGAATGTTTTGAAGATGGACCTCTTTCAAATAATACAGTTGAAGTTTCTCGTTTTATTTCAAGAGATCCAGCCGAAATAAATCGTCATATGGTAAGCCTAGCAATTATTAGATCCCTTCTTTTTGAAGCTTTTGAACACAACATCGATGATAGTTACTGTATCATAGAAAAACCACTCTTAAAATTACTGAATAATATAGGAATACCGACAGAAGTGATCGATGAACCTAAAGATATTCCTAATCAAGGAGGCACACTTTATCCAATTGAAATAAATCCTTATCGTGTACTTGAGTCTGTAAAATCGGACAAATATAAAATAATTAATTTAAAAAGTTTTTTTGATGATAAAAACCGTGGTGTTGGTTATTATTCTTCCAATCTTGATGGGGTTAAAGATGAGTAATATGCAACGATTTGAAAGAAATTTAGGATTTCTATCAATAGAAGAGCAAGAAAGATTAAATAACTCTTGTATATCTATAGCTGGAGTGGGTGGAGATGGAGGGTTGCTTGCTATTCAGTTATCTCGTTTAGGTGTTGGTAAACTTAAATTAGCTGATCCTGAAATTTTTGAAATAGAGAACATTAACAGACAGGCTGCGTGCAACAGAAATACAATAGGTGTTAATAAGGCGGAAGCAATCGGTGAAGTGATACGTGCAATTAACCCAGATGGGGACGTAAGTATATACAATGATGGCATAAGCATGGAAAATGCAGAGGAATTTGTTAAAGATAGTGATTTAGTAATAGATGAGACAGAATATACTAGGCATGAGTTTGCTGTAATTTTAGCGAGAAATGCTAGAAAATATAATATCCCCAATCTCACAGTAATGAACTTAGGTTTTGGTGCACTCGTAACAACATTTCATCCCGATCAACAAACTTTAGAAAAAATATTAGGACTAGACGAGGATGCTCCGATAAATGAAATATCTGACCAAAAAGTATCATTAAGTCGATGGTTACCATATATCCCGCCGTACGCCGACTTGAACGTTTTCACAAAGGTTGATAAAGGAGAAATGTCGGCTCCCTCTGTATCTCCAGGTGTAACAATGGCAGCTTCAATTGCTACAACTCAATCTATGTTAAACATATTAGACGGACATAATCGTAGACCAAGACCTATATATGCTCCAAGGGCAAAAGTTGTTGATGGTATGACATTTAAATCAAAGACAGTTAAATTTAGTCGTTCAAGCCACTATTCACATTTAAGTACGGTGATTTTTAGAAATTGCCTTGGACTTAATCCTCGCACAAGTTATTAATTCTATCTACAATTACACATTCTTTTATGTAATAATAAAGATAATGCTTTCGGGTTATATTATAGTAAGTTTTATTATAGGTTTTTTTCTGGTAGTTTTAGGTTTAGTTATCTTTTTACGTAATTCCAAGTCTTTGTTAAATATATTTTTTTTTAGTTTGAGTATTTCTGCGTCGATATGGCTTATTGCTAATTATTTTGCCGGCGATCCACATTTAGCAGTTGAGCCTGCAAAATTAATTAATAAACTAGTATTTTTGAGTGGAGGACTAAGTGTATTATGCTTGTTATTTTTTGTTAAGAAGTTAAGTGATAATGGTTTACCTAAATATACATATGTTTTTTTAAATATAGTTATATTATTATCTACAGCAACCTCATTTATAGTTAAAAATGTAATATTAAAAAACAACACCTATATAGTTGTTTTTGGTACTTTAAGTATAGTATATTTTTTGTCACTTCTTAGTAACTTTATATATATAATTTTTATTTTGGTTAAGTCTCATATTAAATCCATAGGAATCAAGAAACTTCAAGTCGATATTATTTTGATTAGTATTTTTATTGCCATGGGCGGAGTATTAATAACAAATGCATTGATGCCAGTTTTGTTTAATCTCTATGGGTTTACGGATATTGGATCGTTTTTTATTTCGGTATTAATAATTGGCATTAGCTTTAGTATGCTAAAGCACAATTTATTTGATATCCGTTTAACTATTGTTAGATCGCTTAGTTACTTGTTTTCGTTGCTTATATTGATTTCATTATTTGTATCATTGTCTTTTGTTATAACGTCTCTAATTTTTAGTCACCTCTCGATTGGTTATACCAAATTAGTGTATATTACAGCATCAATCTTATTAATCATCGTATTTCCACATATTAAAAGATCCTTCGATAGAATTACTAATAGGATTTTCTATAGAGATGCCTATGATCCTCAATCTTTCTACGATAACCTCAATAAAATATTAATCTCAACCCTTGAAATATCTAAACTTTCTACACAATCAACAACCTTAATAGAA
>JAJZYA010000021.1 GCA_021806285.1 bacterium
ATGGATAAACCTAGGGATGCTATTTTACAAATTGCTAAGGAAACAGGTGTAAAACTAGCAGTAGAAATCTAAATTTTGGATAATTGGCTGGGGAAACGGGACTTATTCCAAACTTTTGATGAATTAAATAAGCCAGATAGCAACTTAAGTAACATCATCCAAATTAAAGAATTACTAGAAGATAATAAAACCAATAACTTAGGAGATTTATAATGATAAGTCTCCTAATAAATAAAGTAATTAATCTTCTAGATCAAACTAATTCTACGTTACTTAATGAAGATGACTTTTATAAAGTCTTTTTAAAAGACTTAAATAAAGCATCATCCGAAGTAATAATAGAAAGTCCTTACATTACAACTAAAAGACTAATTATATTACTACCAACTTTAACTAAACTAAAAGCTCATCACATCAGACTAATAATTAATACTAAAGATCCTATAGAACTAGATGACTATCTAGCTAAACAATCAACTGAATCAATAACTAAACTACTATCACTAGGTATTCAAGTTATCTGTATAAAACATCTTCATCGAAAACTAGCTATTATTGATAGAAATATATTATATGAAGGTAGCTTAAACATATTATCTCAAAATAACTCAAAAGAAATAATGAGACGAATTATATCTACTAAATTATCTTGGCAGATAATTAGGTTTAATAGATTAGAAGAAGTGATTGGGTAAGAGTTAATAGTTAGGTGCTGTTTATAAAACAGTTAATAGCTAATTAAGAATCAGCAAATAGCTATGTACAATTAAATGCTACTAATTCTATTACATTGCGCGTTAAGTAGAAGGATTAATTAAAGTAAAAGTTAAAAGCAAAACGAAATAATATCCCATACCAAACGCTATTAAGTGTAGTACTGTATGATTTTGCAGAAAGCGAAAAATAGTTAATTATAAAATAATTTACTTTCTTAAATATTGGCTGGCAGTCTGGTTTTAGAACCCTGTCCCACACCCTATATAATAAACACCAAGTCCATTCTAGATAGACTTTAAAAAATGTAAATTAGTACTAACTTGGAGGTTAAATTATATGGCTAAAGGTATAATTGTTGATTTACAACTTAAGGACAATTATGTTACTTTCCTCAGGAAGTATTTCTTGTGTTTGAAACCGTCGCTGAATTGTTGGAAAATATAATCAATTATGAATTTGGTAATCAGTCCCAATTCACGAATAAAAATATCAATGATTAGGAGCTAGTTTACACTATCTCCCGTATAATAATTGACACATTGTACTAGCTAACTCCACGCAACATGTTCAGTATTATCGGGTCCAGGACATAAATGTTCAAGAGGATAGTCTAGTTGCATGATCTGAACATGTCTACAAATAACAGAAAATAGTTCGAAACAATTAAGAGATAAAATAAAATATTGTTTAGATTAGTCATTAAACGTTCAGCTTTTTAGTATAATCTTTACAATAATGGCATGTTTTGTTATATTGATATAATGATTACAAAAAATAGTATATTAGACAAAGAATACTTAACTGTAGAAGAAATAGCAGAGATTTTAGGAATTCACTGGCAAACAGTACTTGAATATATTCGCTCAGGTCAATTAGAAGCTAGTAAAGTTGGAAAATCATATAGAATTAGTTCTAAAACGTTACTGGTATTTTTACGAGAAAGAACAATTGGAATAAGTGAAGTAACATTAAAAGAACGTATTCAAGATTTGTTACACGATGTTTGTTTAAAAGATCATCGAGGAATTATTTTATCAACAAATTTTTTACCACCGATTATTATAAAAGATTTATTTAAATCTGATAATAATAACTATGCTGAATTATTAAAAAATCCTCCCACTATACGCCAAATGGGTTGGAGTCTTAAAAGAAATCAAAATGACCCAAGTCCTGTTTTAGGACAGTTTCTTGAAGTTGATGGTGGGGGTTTATTTCGTACTAGACTTTATAAAGATGGACATTTATTGGTTTACGGAAATGGTGGACCTGAATATTTGAGTTACGCCGTAAATCAAGATTCTTCTGGTAATAATTTACCAGGTAAAAATATAAATGGTTTAGCCGTAGCTGAGTTGATTTATAATTATTCCGCTTTATTATTAGAAGTGATTAAATTAACTAAGCAAAATATAAAAACATTAGAGATACATTTATATATATATAATCCACTGGAGAAAAATATTATAAATGTTATTAGTCAGTCAAACTGGAATTTTATTCCTTCTCAATACGGATCAGCGATCAATCAAAAAGAAATACTACTGAAAATTAATTTAGATTATGGTTTATTCGATAAAACCAATGTTATTGCTGCAGAATTATGGAAAGAATATGGACATGTTTTTGGACTTTTTGATAATCAAATTGCTTTTCTCGATAATGATATGAAAGATTTTGATGAAAATGTATTTAAACAATGACAAATATATTATTCAATAGCCCTTGGTTGCAAAAAACTACATACCCGACTGAAATTTTAATAAAAGGTGTGCCATTACCTGATTTATTATCAATGCTGACGTTTTTAGTTTTATTTTTAACTTTGTATATGTCATTGAAAGCAATCAAAGAGGCTAATAGAGCCAATATTCTTACTGCTTTACCGATCCTTAAATTTAAATATGATTTTAAGGCAAGTCAAATTAGTCTCGAAAATGTAGGAATAGGAACTGCGATAGATGTAAGAATTGACCCTTTTTATCATGGAGCAATCAATGATATTTCAAATACAAAAAAGCCAGCAATCTCTACACTAAAATTTAACCTAGTAAATATAATAAAAAGTGGTGAAACCATTATATTAGACTCATCTCCTAGTATGATTGATGGATTAATTAACGACAGGGTGCTTAAATTTTCGATGTTTAATTCTTCCAAAGCAATGTTTTTTAATCTAAGATTTAAGGATATAAGCGGTAAAAAATTTATTTTAAAAATTAAGATTAAACAGCAATCCGTTGAAGTAGTTACTTTCCCTAAGGAATTTGGCATGTATCAAAAAATTATATTTATTATATCGACAATCCAGGATAATATAATATTGAAATATAACAGAGTTAAATTAAATATGAAACAAAAAAAATTATATAAAGATACCAGGAAGTAATTATTGTAAATTCAAATAAAAAATAATTAATCTGGTATATCAGAAATGTCGATATTTAAAATTCTAGCTAGTTTTTTAATTGTTGGAAACGAAGGATCTTGCTCATCACGTTCAATTTTTGCGTAAGTATTGGGATGTATATCAGATTTTTCAGCAACCTGTAATTGAGTTAAACCTTTTTTAAGTCTAGCTTCTTTGAATAATTGTCCAGCTGTTAAATTTGATTTCATAAGATAATTTTACTCTATTTATAATATGTATTATACATTCAATGGTACTGTTTTAAATAAGATTATTTAAAAACATTTGCTAATATAAATCAAATCAGTTACAATTCCGATAAGTAAACGGATAAGTAAGAGGAAATATGCTAGAGTTTTTAGCAATTATTCATTACAATCTCTTTCAACAAATCTTCGGTACTTCTCTTGTGTCTTTTTTTATCAATCTAACCTTTATTATTATAGTCGGTATTATTGTATTACCTCTAATCTATAATTATTTAATCCTACCTATTACTACTCTTATTTTGGATATGCCAGAATTTAAAAGACTGGTTAAGCAAGATAAAGTATTTTTAGAACTTACACCAACTCTCTCTAGTTTAAAGTCACCTTCAGCTACTGCCGAACTGTTTAAAATAATCTATGGTTTTAGTAATATCTGCTCGACTAAAGATAAGCTATTAAGACATAAGAACATCTTATCTTTTGAAATAGTATCAACTAGAAGTGACGGTATTAGATTTATTGTTTGTTTACCTAAAAATAAACTAAGTACTTTAACTCAACAAATAGTCTCTTACTTCCCAGACATTAAGTTTGAACAGACTGAGGATTATCTACCTAAAGACATTAACCCTGATGAAGTAAGTCTTTTAGAATTTAAACAATTAGGTTATTTTGCTTATCCACTAGCAGATAAATCTGAATTATCTATTCATGATCCACTGAGCTATATTGTTGGGTCGATGACTAAACTTAGTTCTAATGAGTTAATATCTTTTCAAATAGTTATGTCTCCTGCCAGTAAGAGAGTAGCAATTAATGCTAGAGAAAAATTAATTAGTGATGGTATGACTAAAAAAAGAAGTATTTTAAGTTTGCCGACTAGATTTATCTATAAGGTTGTAAAGGTATCTCTTAAGGTTCTGTTTGCTACTATTTATGCAGTCCTTAGTATGTTTGGTGGTGGACCAAGACATTCCTTATATAACAGAAGATTTAACCAAAATAAATTAAATCCCTTAACCGATGAAGATAAAAGAATTATTAAAACAATTCACGCTAAACTAAATCAACCATTATTTTATGTTGATATCAGGGGACTAATTAAATTAAAGGATGAGAGTAGTATTACTGAACGAAAAGAAGGTTTAATTGCTTCTCTAAGTTCATTTAATGAAATGGGTTATCAGGAAATCGGGGTTAGAAAAAGTCTACTTCCTAGTTTAAGCAATAAATATAGCTTATATAAATTTAAATATAGACTACCATCAATAGTTAATTTTTTATCTGGTATTATATCTGTCTCAGAATTATCTTCGATTTATCATTTTCCTTATGGAGATAGAAATAAAACAGAAAATCTTGTTAGATCACTATCTAAAACTTTGCCAGCTACGATCTCAGCTAAACAAAATGAAGATAGTGGTAGTTTTGATGTAATATTAGGAAAGAATTATCATCATGGATCTGAAACCAGTATTGGTTTAACCAAAGAAGAACGCCAACGTCATGTCTATATTATTGGTGGTACTGGTAATGGTAAAACAACTATGATGCTTTATTCTATCATTCAAGATATTAAAGCCGGTAAAGGATTAGCCGTCATTGATCCTCATGGTGATCTAGCTAAAACAATCCTTGAACATATCCCAGCAGATAGAATTAAAGATGTTATCTACTTTGATCCAGATGATGTTGATTATCCGATAGCTGTTAATTTACTAGAACTACCAGAAGGACTGACAGGTAGTGAACTAGACAAAGAAAAAGATAGAATAACTGAATCAGTTATATCTGTTTTTAGAAAAATCTTCTCTAAAGATGATAGTGGTGGTCATCGAATAGAATACGTTCTTAGAAACTCGATTCAAACAGCTTTAATGTTTCCGAACCCAACTATTTTTACTGTTTTTGAGTTACTGACTAATACTGTCTATAGGAAAAAGATAATAAGTAAATTACCTAATGGGCCATTAAAGAACTTTTGGAAGAATGAACTGGGTAGTGCTGGTAATATGCAAAGAGTAAAGATGTCAGCTGGTATAACAGCTAAGATAGGTAGGTTTGAGTTTTCCACTTCTGCTAAAAAAGTAATGGATAATCCTAAATCTAGTATAGATTTTGATGATATCTTAAATTCCAACAAAATACTTGTATGTAATTTCTCTAAAGGCAGACTAGGAGAAGACACTTCAGCTTTATTCGGCACGACAATACTTGCTAAACTACAAATTGCAGTTAATCGAAGAGATAAGATAGATGAGAATAAAAGAATACCGTTTTATCTATATGTTGATGAGTTTCAAAACTTTGCTACTACTTCATTTGTCCAAATGTTATCTGAAGCTAGAAAATATAAGCTATATTTAACTATGGCCGAACAATCAACGGCTCAACAAGAAGAAAAAAGATTAGTTGATATTATGCTTGCTAATGTTGGAACAGTTGTAGTCTTTAGGACTGGTAGTCCATTAGATGAACAATTGATACTACCTCTATTTAAACCATTTCTAGAAGAAGGAGAGATAACTAATTTACCAAGCTACAATTTTTATATACGGATAACTGCTATTGAACCACAAGAACCCATGTCAGGGAGAACGTTGTTGTTAGAAAATGATGGTAATAAAGAGACGGCTGATAGGGTTAAGGAGAGTTCTAGAGAAAAATATTCATAATAATCGGAGAACAGATGGGCGTAAATGAGAAGTTAATAGAGGTTTAGGTTAATATTAGAATTTTTATTGCACACTTAGCGAAGATTTAATTTAATTTATTCTAATATACGCAAAATTATGAGCTTATGGTTTTAATACGTAATTATTAAAGTAAAATATAATTTGTCGGTGATATAATCAGATATATGCATACAGAAAATTCTCAAAAAATTACCGAATCTACTAATGCAATCAATGAATTAGCTACTAAAATAGGGTTAGAAAAGAATAATAAGTTCGATACAACACGTAGTTTATTAGTAGCGGGGCTTGCGGGGGTACCTCTTATAGGTGGTTCTCTGTCTTCATTAATAGATGACTTTATTCCTACTCAAAAATCAAAACGTTTGGACTGTGTTATTAATAAAATTTCAATAGACATAGAAAAAATCTCAGATAAAATTAAAACGGATGTTATAAATACAGATAATTTTGCTTATATATTTGAGAAAACATTAAAAGGAGTTATGGATAATTATCAACAAGAAAAAATTGATTGTTACCGAGCAATACTTCTTAATAGTCTTACTAATGATAATAATTTAAGTAACGAGCAACAAGAAATATTTTTGCAACTTTTAGACAACTTAACTGTTACACACGTTAGAATAATAGCAATACTTTTTAATAACAATTCAGGTGATTTAATAGAAGTCATACAAAAATCATACTCCTCATTAGATATCAATAATATCAATTACATTATGGATGATTTAAGGAATAAAGGTTTAGTCCACCAAAAGGGTCAAATAGGTGATAATTCTTTAAACACCAACTTCAATCAATTATCAGAAATGGGTAAAGAATTCACTAATTTTATTGCTTTTAAATCAGATAAAACAAGATAAAATTAATCTGAATTAAATAATATAGGTTTTAAGATTATTTAGATGAACACTTGAGATACTAAGTTTCAAGTAGTACTTTATTGATTTGTTTTGCAATCCTTTCGATAACCGAAACTGTTACTGAATTACCAGCTTGTTTATAAAGCGCTGAGTCCGCTAGATTAAGCGGTAATTTGTAGCTATCAGGAAATCCTTGTAATTTAAAACATTCTCTTGGGGTAAGTTTTCTAATACCTTTACCATCAAATATTATCGGGACATTGTGTCCTCCCATACCCATATTTGCTGTTAGAGTTGGACTAACACCTTTTTTATTTTCTCTGATATATTGTCTACGCCACTGGTAAACTTTACCTTCTTCCTTAATATCATTAACAAGTTTTTCGAAAAGAGGTTTACCTTTATAATAATATTTTTGATCAACATCATGATCAAGTATATCTTTAAAAGATTTTGTAAGTTTAATTGGAGACGGAAACTCAAATATTTCAGACTTATTCTTATCTTTAAAACCTACAATATATATACGTTCGCGGTTTTGTGGGACATTTCCATAATCCATACTGTTTAAAACTTTATATTTTATATGATAACCTAATTGAGTGAGTGATTCCTCAATTACTTTAAATGTATTTCCATTGTCATGAGATTTTAGATTTTTAACATTTTCTAGCAAAAACCCAACTGGTTGTTTTTTCTTAATAAATCTGACTACATCAAAAAAAAGATTTCCCCTGCCTCTATCATCTTCAAATCCTTTGCGATACCCAGCAATCGAAAATGCTTGGCATGGAAATCCGGCAAGTATAAAATCAAAATCCGGTAAATCATCAGCTGAAATTTTAGTGACATCTTCTATTACAAGTTTAGAATTTTTAAAATTTAAGTCGTAAGTAGTTTTACAGGATTTATCAAAATCATTAGCAAATACTGTATTAAACCCGGCACATTCAAAACCAAGACGTATTCCGCCGATACCAGCAAAAAGATCTAAAGTTTTTATATTCGATATCTTTTGATTACTTGGTTCAAGGTTAGTATATGAACGCTGAACTTCCCAAACGATCCCTCTGATTTCAACTTCATCTCGAAATATTGGTAGGAACGTCTGATTAGCTGGTTGTAGTCTATAACCTTTTTTTTCTTTATATATTTTTTTTAAAGTAGTTTGATTAACGTCAATAACAGCCACCACAGTCTGCCCATCTTCAGCAGTGTCTTGTTTTTTAATAATTACAGTATCACCATCAAAAATACCATCATCAATCATACTATCGCCCTTAACTTTTAAGGCATAAAATTTCCCGTTTTTAGCATGATAAGTCATCCTAACTCTTTTTTCAGTATCTTCTTCGATAGCTTCAATTGGATAACCTGCAGTTATATAACCAATAATTGGAATAGTATCGTAGTCTTCATAGTCTGGTAATTCAAACCCGGAATACTCGTTGGTTTTTATTAGTTTTCCTTCTTTTACTAAATTAGTTATATGTACATGAACTGTAGAAACAGATCTCAAACCAAGCGAGTTAGCTACTTGATGAAGAGTAGGATAGGTGCCTTCTTCTTCTTTAAATTTCTTAATAAACGACAAGACTTCAATTTGTTTTTTAGTGCTCATACATCCCTCCACAAATAATTATATAGAAAAAAAACGAAATTTGCAGCAATAATTTTTTTAGCTGTGGATAAACAAACTATGTCAGATGCGTTTACTATAAGACTTCAATTAAATCTTGCCAATTTTGGTCTGAGTTCTTTAACTTGCCAACCGATTTAACATATCTATGTCCAGTAAATTCTTGGCCGGGTATATTCGTTACTTTGTCTAATTCATCACAATAGGTATAACCACAGATCCATACCGGTATATTTTGAAGCTTTTCGATTTTTTTAAATTTAATATTTTGCTCTAAGAATTTTCTAACTTGTCCGAAGAATGAATGATCTCTTAATATTCTAAATAAATGGTCTGAAGGCAAGCCTACACGGGCAAAAATGTATACATCACTACGTCTTTCTTTAAATTCAACTTCATTTGAGCCTAAAATTAAATAAGAATTCTTCATTTTGCTTGCCTTAACTCCAACACCAAGTTTTGGCTTTCTCATATGACCACCAATTAATATGCCATCTATGTCTTGTGGAGTAATTCTTTCAGGATGAACTTCTTCGTCGAGTTTTATTTTAGTATTAAATTTTTCTTTAAGCATATTTTTAATACCATATTCAGCTAGTATACCCAATATTACATCATCAGCAGCTTGGACTTCAGAGCGCTCACCCCTAATACCGTGCAGTGAGAGCCCGCCATACACCATCTTAATAGCAAATTCAAAACATGTTTCATATTCTTCCATCGTTAAGTAAATAGTTCTAGAGTTCTTTAAGTCTTTCCAATTTTGTAATTTCTTCTCGTCGAAATACCAACGACCTTTAATTTTGGATCCTTTAATTTCTTCAGAATATCTAAAATAATTTTCAAATTCTTTTTCGTTAATATTCAGAAAAGCAATTGCATCATTTTTATTTAACATATTTCATCCAGATACATTTATGTTCAATTATTTAAGTATATATTGTTATTATTGATAATAAAAATTTTTCAGATTAAATAATTCATTTTTCTATAGTAAATATATATTTTTGAATTAATAATCGTATAACAACTTATCCGATAAAAGTAGAAATAATACAAGTAACTTTTTCTTTACGTAA
>JAJZYA010000022.1:0-5450 GCA_021806285.1 bacterium
GTCTTTAGTCAACAAGCCAGACGCAGTAAAAGTAAATAGAACCATTGACGAAAAGGGCGTTTTACTTGAATTAACAGTAGATCCTGAAGATCTTGGTAGGGTAATCGGTAAAAGGGGCGCAACGGCTCAAAGTATTCGAACATTGCTTAGAGCATTAGGTATTAAAAATGATGCTCGTTATAACTTGAAAATTGTTGATAATGGCAATCATTCATATTCTAGAGATCGAAGCGAAGAGAATGAATCTTCAACAAGCGAAGATATAAACGAAGTTGAAGACGTTGCTGAAGCTACAGAATCTGAGGAAAAAGTAGAAGAAGATAATACTCCCGAAACCGAAGAAGATAATGATAGATTATCGAAAACAAGAAAAGAACTTGAAGATTTAGACGATTTAGATATATAACTAGTTTAAGAAATTAAACCTATTTAAAAAGCTACATAATCCTAATATCTATTGACCAAATAACGCTAAAATAGTCCGAGCTTCAGGAGTATACTGACTAAATCCTGAAATCGATCCAATAGCACTATTTTCCATAGATATATTTCTAAAACATTACCCAAATTAAGAGACGTTCGTTTTTATAAACTTGACGTTTCTTAAATATTTCGGTATAGTTTCATTTTGAAGGTCATAAAAGACTTTAGAAAACTAAAAGCTTTTTGCGAGCCATCATAACGGTGGGAGCTTTATGTGAATAAATAAGCCACAGCTATTTAAAAGTCGTGGCTTTTTTATTTTAAAGATTATGAAGATATATATAATTAGTTTATTTCCAGAAATGTTTGAAAATTATTTAAATTCAAGCATGTTATTTAAGGCTCAAAAAATTAAAGCCGTTTCTTTTGAGTATGTTAACTTGAGAGACTTTGGAATTGGACCAAGAAAAACAGTAGATGATAAACCATACGGAGGCGGCGACGGAATGCTTCTTATGATTGAGCCTCTCTATAAGGCCATTAAGAAAGCCAAAGCTAAAAGTCCAAATGCTAAAGTAGTCTTATTTTCTCCAAAGGGTAAAACTTATCTACAGTCTGATGCTAAAGAATTATCTAAGCTAGAAAATGATTTAATATTAATCTGTCCAAGATACGAGGGTTACGATGAAAGGGTAACTAATTGGGTTGATCTCAGTTACTCGATTGGTAATTACATTTTAACGGGTGGTGAATTACCGGCCATGGTTTTAATAGACTCAGTAGTTAGGTTACTGCCAAATGTTTTAGGTGGAGAAACAAGTAAAGAAATTGAATCTTTTTATGATGACGATCAAACTGTCGAGTTCCCTCAATATACTAGACCAGAAGTTTACAAAAATTTAAGAGTTCCAGAAATATTATTGAGCGGCAATCATAACGAAATAAATAAGTGGCGCGAATCCAATAAACACAAATAAGGACAACCAATTAACAAATAATTAATACAAAAAGATGTTTTAGAAGTTTTAGTTATAAGTGGGTTAGCAAAATAACTTAAGACTAAAAGATTTAGTCAAGGAGACTATCCAGTTCGCTATAAAAACCCCCATTTTCCTGATTCAAGGATTATAGCCGTCGAACCACAAACACGGAATTATCAAAAGCTTCTTCAAAATGCTTTTCCTTATGATGATCAAATTTTTACTTTAATAGCAGCCCTCCAATCTAATTTTGGTAGCTCCAATATTTTAGAAAGCCGAGCATATATCCATTAAACCTTTATTTATTGCTAAGTAGCTCAAAGGTCTTAATAATTGAAATCAACGATCAATTTGTTCCAGGCTGTAGTGAAGTAGTTAAGCGTGTTGCTAATGCATGCAATTTAGATTTTATAGGCCAGAAACCTCATTTAATCAGCCTATATTCAAGAATCTAGTCTACTTTTGATATATCAAGTTATATAATATAAACAAGGGGGATAGGAAAATGAAATTAAATTTTATTAAACCAGTATATGCACATTGTGATTTGCCGTGTGGAGTTTATGATCCAATTCAGGCCAAAGTTGAAGCCGAAAGCTTAAAGGCAATTCTTGAAAAATATGATGGTTTAGATGAACACGGTAAAATCCGGGCAATTATTATTAAAGAAGAACGTGCCGAAATGGTTAAACACCATCTTATGGTACTTTGGGCAGATTATTTCAAAGAAGAACATTTAGAGAAATATCCAGATTTACATACTAAGTTTTGGAAAGCTATTAAACAGGCAAGTCAAGTTAAACAACATTTAGATATTGAAGCCGCTAATAAGTTATTAGAACAAATCGATGATATCAGTAAAATATTCTGGGAAACAAAGAATAAGTAAACCATTATTTTTACGTAGAGTATCAGGTAAAAGTATGGATCCTTATTTAAAAGATTCCAGTATTGTTTTTGCTAGTTCATTAATTAAGCCTAAAATAGGAAGTATAATATTATTCGAGCATAACGGACTTCTGAAAATAAAGTACTTAAAAAAAATAACTCCAAAAGGACTCTTTACCTTAGGTTTGAATAGTAAACATAGTAGCGATAGTAGATTTTATGGTCTAATAGATATTAGAACTGTTAAGGGAGTATTAATTTGGCCTTTAATTCACAATTTTTCCACATCTTATCCAAAGACGAAAAAAAACAAGGTTGCAATTAAAATTTAGACTTATTAATATATAAATAGTCACTCGTGAGGTGACAACTAAAATCCTTAAAAAGATTTTAGTGGATTGGATTAAGATTTATCTTTATCCTTCCAAGAATTAGCTCTTTATCTTTTAGATAAGGAGCTTTTTCTTATATGTCAGGCTTGTACTTTTTTAAATCGATATGCACCAAATAAGACACATACAACCAAAGTTATCAATAGGACAACCAGATCTTTTGTAATTCCAAATTTAGTTTGCCCAATTAAAGCCCATCTCATAAAATCTACGGTATAAGATATTGGATTAATTTCAGCTATAATCCTAAGCCAAGTAGGCACATTATTGAGAGGGTATAGGGCTCCACTCAAGAAATATAAAGGAAAGACTAAAAATTGGTTGATTGACTGAAAGCCTTGCATATCTTCAACGAATGAACCTATACCAGAACTAAATGAAGCAACTGCTAAGGATAAAATTAACATTATAAAGATTGCCACAAAAACCATTAAGAAGTGACTAGCTCTAAAACCAAGAGCATAAGACACTACTAAAACTAATATTCCTTGAAGAGTTGCCGTGGTGGCCCCACCTAAAGCTCCGCCTATCATGATTTTTAATCTTGATACTGGAGAGACCATGGTTTCTTTCAGAAATCCAAACTGACGATCAAATATTATCATAGCTCCGTAAAACATAGCTGCAAAAAGAGCTGTTTGGATCATAATTCCAGGTACCAAAAAATGAAGGTAGTCTCCTTGTCCTGCTCTCTTATAAACAGACCCTAAGCCATAGCCTAGAGCTAGTAGAAAGAGCATTGGCTGTCCCACTGATCCTACTATTCTAGATTTACTTCTAAAAAAGCGTTTAATTTGTCTTAACCATAGAATATATATAACTTTCATCGCATATTCCTCGCTCTAACTCTTGATCTCCAAGCTTCGTGAGGATCAACTTTCTCATCTCTAATACTTTCTCCGGTTAATTTAAGATAGGCTTTTTCTAAAGTTTTAGTTTTAGTTAGCTTCATAAGATCTTTGGGAGAGCCTATTTGTATAATCTTGCCATGATCAATGATAGCAATTTTGTCAGCGTTGTTCTCGGCCTCTTCTAAATAATGAGTCGTGAAAAAAATAGTCATTTTCTTAACTTTACTTAAATTATCTACATAGTTCCAAAGAAGAGATCTAGTTTGGGCATCTAATCCAACAGTGGGCTCGTCTAAAAATAGAATTTTTGGTTCGTGGATTAAGCCTCTAGCTATTTCTAATCTTCTTTTCATGCCTCCTGAGAATGTCTTAACCAATGAGTCTTTTCGGTTCCATAATTCGACTAATTCTAAGAGTTCTTTGGACCTTTTTTTGAGTTTCGAAGTATTTACACCGTATAAAATAGCGTGAAGTTGCATGTTTTCCCAAGCTGTCATATCATTGTCGAGACTTGGATCTTGAAATACGATCCCAAAACTCTTGCGGGCTTGATCTTTTTCTTTAACGACATTATATCCGTTTAGGAACAGCTGTCCTTCGCTAGGCTCTAGAAGTGTTGTAAGCATTTTAATAGTTGTACTCTTGCCAGCACCGTTTGGTCCAAGTAATGCAAACCGCTCGCCCTCTTTAACGTCAAAACTAATATGATCTACCGCCGTAAATTTATTAAATCTCTTAACTAGATCATTTACTTCAATCATATTATTCCCCCAAAAAATTCTCTACGTGATGTTTAGTTGAAGTCCTAAGAGGTGTTTCTTTCAGAAAGATAGCAAATACAAACGCTACTACAATAAATGGAATAGCTGCAATAAAAACATCATGAAAAGAAAGGGTAAAAGCTTTTATAACTGGTTCATATATGGATTTAGGTAAGCTTACACCACCTGCTCCAGACATACCTGACATCACACCGGATTTAACTTTATTTACGATCGCACTAGGTAAAACTTTTCCTAGATGGTAGGATAGACGACCTATTAAGATAGCACCAAACACGGCCGTGCCGATAGCGCTACCGTAACTTCTAAAGAACGTTACTAAGCCAGTAGCCGTGCCCATTTGTCGTGTGTCTACTGAGTTTTGAACAGCTAAAGTCATAACTTGCATGAAAAGCCCCATACCCAGTCCTGTAATGATCATCCATATTGAAAGAGTTAACTGACTGGTGGTAGCTGTTACGTGAGAAAAGAGCCATAATCCTAAACCAACCAGTATAGTACCAATTATGGGGTATAATTTATATTTACCTAATTTAGTTATTAATTGTCCTGAAAGAATTGATGATACTAAGATTCCTCCGACGAAAGGTAAAAGGTCTAGCCCACTTGCGGTAGGTGAATCGCCTCTTACAATTTGGAGGTAAATAGGTAAGAATATTATAGTTCCAAGCATGATTAGTCCGATCAATAACGATAAAGCGCTTGATACTGTAAATATAGAATTTTTAAATAAGGATAAAGGTATAATAGGTTCTTTTGCCCGTCGTTCTTGAAATATTAAAGCGATTAAAGCTATGACCGCTACTACCAACAATCCAACAACTTGACGCGAGCCCCATGGGTAGGTAATCCCACCCCAGGTTAAAGCTAATATAGAGGTTGCTAAAGTAATTGTCATTAGGGTTGCCCCACCATAATCTAATTTATGTTTCTTTACTGAAGGAGGCAAGTGTAAACGAGCAGCGATTGCAATTAAAGCTATAATTCCGATTGGGATATTAATATAAAATATCCATCGCCAGGATAAATGTTCTGTAAAAAATCCTCCTAGTAAAGGACCAGCTATGCTTGCAACTCCAAAGACCGCCCCAAAGTAACCCTGATATTTTCCTCTTTCTCGAGGAGTAACGACAT
>JAJZYA010000022.1:5460-9416 GCA_021806285.1 bacterium
GATAACAGACAAGGCTAAACTTATTAGTCCACCACCACCTAGTCCTTGCAAACCCCTAAATATGACTAGTTCATTCATATTCTGGCTTAATCCACTTAAGGCCGATCCTATCAAGAAGACGATTATTGCAAATTGAAATACTTTTTTACGTCCAATTTGATCGCTAATCTTACCGTAAAGAGGGGTAACAATTGCACTTGTTAATAAATATGAAGTTGCTACCCAAGAAATCTTACTGATGCCATGTAGGTCTGTAGCAATCCTTGGCAAGGCTGTTGCTACAATAGTCTGGTCTAAGGCTGCCAGTAGCATAGCTAGCATTAAAGCTGAAATGATCGTTACAATCTCGGCGTGCGATCTTTCGATATGAACTTCTTTTTTTGCCACTTTTATTTCCCTTTCTGGTTATTTGTTAGTTCTTGAACAAAGGTATTTAATAAGTCTACCAATTTTGCACGGTCTTGAGGCTTCCAATTATTTAAAATGTTCATACTAATATTTTGTCTACACAAACGCATTTTCTTATCTATTTCTTCGGCTTTTTTAGTGATAATAAAGTAGGCCGATCGTTTATCGTCCTCGTTAACAATTCTTTTTACTAATTTAGAGTCTTCTAGTTTTTTGACATTTCGGCTTACAGAAGGGGCCTCAATTTCTAGTATTCTAGCAATATCATTAACTCTTAATGATTTCTTAGATTTCGAAATTATGTGAAGTATGGTTAGGGAAGTCCTATCTATTTCTATATTGGCTTTATCGGTAATACTTTTCCATGTTTGGTGACTTTTTAAATAATAAAAAAGCTTTGACAAAGCATCATCAAACACTTCAATTTCTTTTTTTACAGAATCCATTTTTAAATTTTAACAATTTACTTAACAAAAGTAAATAGTTTATTCGGCTTCTAGTCTATAGCCTCTACCGTGGATGGTTGTAATTATAGGTTTCTTAAATGGTTTATCGATTTTGTCTCTTAAATATTTTATATGAACATCTACGGCATTTGACCAAGGATTAGATGCTCCTTTCCAGGCATAAGTAGTTAAAGTTTGCCGACTTACTACTTGACCAAGGTTATTGTGAAGGTACTCTAAAATGGCATATTCCTTGGATCTAAGAATTATTTCGTTTCCACCATCTCTTACGACACTTCTATTTTCCTTGTTTAGGATAAGATTTGTAGACTGTACTTTAGGATTGAAATTAAGTTGGTTACGACTCCTAATTATTTCCAGTTTGGCCTTAAGTTCTCCGATACTAAAAGGTTTACTTAAATAATCTTCGGCTCCCGCCTCATAGTAGCTAACCTTAACCTTGGATGAATTATCCCTCCCTAATATTAAAATCGGCGCTTTTGCGCCGATTGATTTAAGTTTTTTAGTTACATCAAGTGCACTAATATCTATAATGTTGGTATCTAGAATTATTAGGAAAGGATTTATTAAGATAACTTCCTTTAATCCTTTATGACCACTATTTGCAGTTTTGATTTCAAATTTTTCGGAGAGAGCTAGAGATAACGTATTTGCTACGTTAGGGTTTGATTCTATAAGTACCACCTGTAATTTATTCATCATTTAGCCCATTTCTCTAAATAACGACTGTTTTAAATAAAACATATTAAAACTAATAAGTCAATTATATTTAATAATTATTAATTTTCTTAAAAATCTTGATTGCAATATATAATGAAATTAAAGCCAACGGTAATTCAATTATTAACGCATCAAGTATAGATCTTCCCCTAGAAGGTCCAGGTTTAGTAGTTAAGACATCGAACCATGCATCAACTATTAATACAATAGACAGCATTCCAGATGTTAAACTAGTCCAGAAGGATTTTCTGACAACTAAAATTGCCGTTAATCCGAAAAGTAATATTTCTAAAATATCAAAACCTACCCAGGCAATATCCCAATTATGAGAAATGTAGTGTCTTGGCAATAAATAGGCTAGAAGTAGGGTCCAGGGGATTAAAACGATACATGCTATTCCGTATAATAAAGGGACCCATTCAGGAAAAACTATTTTTAAGTGTTTACTTTTAATATTTTTATCCTTCATTCAATTTTATATTATTATACGCTTATGGTATTTGCAAATAAAGCTAAAATTGCGACATAATTGCATATTTATAATAATTTGCTATTAATAGAATATGATTAAATTTAATAAGAAGACGCTTGTTATTGGATTTTTTATAGTCTTTTTTGTTGTTGCCGTATTTCTGGATTTCACAAATAGACCCCAATCAAGCCAAAATAAAATTCAAGTTGTTGCCGCTGAAAATTTTTGGGGTAGTTTAGTATCTCAAATAGGTGGCGATAAAATTAGTGTAAAAAGCATTATTAATAATCCTAAAGTCGATCCTCACGAATATGAAAGTAATTCAAATGATGCGAAATCCGTTTCTTATGCTAAATACGTTATATACAATGGTGACGGATATGACCCTTGGGCTCCGCAATTAATTTCGGCTAATAATAAACCTAATCAAAAAGTTCTCGACGTAGCTTCATTTTTAGGCGTCAAAACCGGTAGCAACCCTCATCTTTGGTATAATCCAGCCTTTGTTAACAAGGTGGTTATAAAAATGGAGCAAGACTTAATATCGATTGACCCAAAGGATAAAGCCTATTACCAGTCAAATTTAGCTAAACTTCAAAACAACCTCAAGGGATATCAGAATCTAATTAATCAAATTGCTCTTAAATATAAAGGTGTTAAAGTGGCAGCTACAGAAGATGTTTTTAGTTATTTAGCTCAAAGTGCTAAGCTAGATTTAATCTCTCCCAGTAATTTCATAACGTCTATCGCCGAAGGAACCGATCCGTCCGCTCAGTCAATAATCCAGTTTGAGAACCAAATATCATCTCATCAAGTTAAGATCCTAGTATATAACAAACAGACTGTAACACCCATAACAATAAAAATGAGAGAATTAGCAATACAAAATCATATTCCAGTAATCGGGATTACGGAAATAATTGAACCAGCAAATCAAAATTTCCAAAATTGGATGTATGATGAGATTAATAGTATCTTAAACGTCTTGAATCAAAATGTTAAATAATCAAGTAATTAAGGCTTCAAATTTAGAGGTTGCATATAAAGATAAGATCATCTGGAAGAATGTAAGCTTTAGTTTGGATCAAGGACAATTTACAGCTATTCTTGGCCCTAATGGTGCTGGCAAATCAACTCTATTTAAAATAATTCTAGGCCTAAAAGAAACTGCTAAAGGAAAAATAACTGTTTATGGTGAAGAACCCCAAAAAGCTTCTAAATATATTGGCTATGTTCCGCAGAGAAAAGACATATCAAATCAATCTGATTTAGCCGCTAAGGAATTAGTTAAGATCGCGTATAAGGGTAATAAATTAGGAATCTATTTAAATGCTTACAATCTCAACAAAAGAGCTCATGAGGTTTTAGAGCAGGTTGATGCTCTGGATCTGGCCAATAAACGAATTGGACAATTGTCAGGCGGGGAGCTCCAAAGAATATTTTTAGCCCAAGCATTAATAGATGATCCCAAGATTTTATTACTGGATGAACCTTTAGCAAATTTAGATTTAAGGCGACAATATGAATTGGTCGAGTTAATTAAAAAACTTTCCATAACCAAAAAAATTAATGTTTTATTGATTGCTCATGATTTAAATCCTCTATCTCCTTATATAGACAATTTAATTTATGTTGCCAATAAAAGGATTGCCAGTGGCAACATAAGTGAAGTTTTAACCTCAGAGAGTTTATCGAAACTCTATAATTCTAATGTTGAGGTTTTAAAAGACTCTACCGGTAGATTAGTGATTGTTGGAGCGGGCGGGGAGGGGCATCATAATGTTTAGTCCTAACCTCCTCCTAGATCTTGAAAATATGTGGCAATTTGGTTTTATGAGGAATGCACTTATTGCAGGGTCCATTATTTCGATCGTAGCTGGTGTAGTAGG
>JAJZYA010000023.1 GCA_021806285.1 bacterium
AGGAAAGATAAATTAGTAGTTAAAGATCGATTTAGTAGGATAGGACAATCAGTTTTAGTATTTGCTGTTTCAATCGTTTTGATTGGTCTACTTGTATTTTTAGCCTTTGGCACTAAGAACACTAATGAATATAAATTTGTTGACACTAATAAGCTTCAAGCCGTTTTCTTAAATACTGGACAGGTCTATTTCGGAAATATTAAGGCCCTTAACTCTCAATATTTAGATTTAGTAAATATTTTCTATTTACAATCAACAAACTCGAGTAACTCTAAGACTGGTTCAAGTGTCACTTTAGTAAAGTTGGGTTGTGAATTACATGCTCCACTTGATCAAATGGTTATTAATACTAGTAGCGTAACCTTCTGGGAAAATCTTTCTCCAAATGGACAAGTATCTAAAGCTGTAGCCCAGTTCTGGAAGCAAAATCCTAATGGACAAAAATGTAGTGACCAGAGCACAGCTGGAACAAACGGTCAAAATACACCTCAAGCCACATCGAACAATAACACTGCTCCAACAACTGGTATTAAACCTTAAGTAGATAGAGGACGGCTGTTATGGTTAATGGTTCGGTGATATCCGACATAGTCAATAACCCTTCAAAACAAACCCCAGAAAGTAGGGACAAAGCAAATCAGGCTTCAACTCTTAGTAATACTTCACCTTTAAAAAAAGAAGATTTAGGCTCCAACCTTTTTAGTATCGTAGTAATAAGTCTTATCGTCTTAGTAGCATTAATTGGAATAATTGTAATATCTTATTTTAAAACTAAATAAGATTTTAGATATGAGTCCGAAAGATATTGCTAAACTATTTAAAAAAGGATCTGTAGGAGTTCTGCTAACTGATACTATTTACGGTATTTGCGCCAGAGCAGAAGACAGAACAGCGGTTCGAAAACTATACGCCTTAAAGAGTCGACACAACAAGCCCGGTACCGTTATAGCCTACTCCATCGAGCAATTAGTAGAACTAGGAATTAAGTATCGTTATTTATCTGCTTTTAAAGATTACTGGCCAAATCCCCTAAGTGTAGTTGTGCCAGTTTCAAGTGATTTAGACTATTTAGACCAAAAAATAGGTTCTTTAGCCGTTAGGTTACCTAAAGACAGTCGTATTCAGAAAATATTAAAGCTAACGGGTCCCCTAGTAACGTCTAGCGCTAACTTGCCACAAGAACCAGTTGCAAAGAATGTGAAAGAAGCCAAGAGTTA
Source organism: bacterium (assembly GCA_021806285.1). GTDB lineage: Bacteria > Patescibacteriota > Saccharimonadia > Saccharimonadales > UBA4665 > JAJZMH01. The sequence continues at coordinate 1,218 of JAJZYA010000023.1, forward strand.
TTTTGGCGATAAGGTTGATTTTTATGTTGATAACGGAAATTCAAAGAACCTCCAACCCTCTACCATCGTTCGCATGATAGATGATGAAATAGAAATATTAAGAGATGGAGAATTTAAATTTAATTCTTAAAATTTGTCCTAATCCATTCATCTAAACTATTGCCACCACCTCCACTTAAAGCAATAACTAGATTACCAGCATCAATTTGTTTTTGAATTTCAGACTTTAAGGCTAAATTCATATGAGCCTCTTCAGCGACACTCGGATTAGCTAAATATCTTATTAATTCACTAGGGCTAAGAATGGGCTGATTCGGATCTTCTCTTGCTAAATAACTATCCACCCAATAGACATGATCGGCATCATTGAAAGTATCGCGGTATTGCTCCTTTATGAAATGTTGACGACGATTAGTTAAGGGTTCATATACAACTATAATTTTCTTATTGGTATTTTGAACCATTTCCTTAGCAACATTTAAAGCGGCTAGAATTTTTTCAGGAGTATGAGCATAGTCTGAATATAAATTAGGTCTAATCTCCTCCATTCTTCGATATAATCCAGGAAAGAGAGATACTTTATCTAATATCTCATTAATATTAAAAGAGGTTAACTTTTCAAAAAGTTTAGACGCTAAAAGAGCGTCTTGACGATTATATAAGCCTTTTAGTTGGATCTTGTCCAATAGCTTATCATTAGCGTCTAGAACATTTAAGTCGGAGTTATTTAGGTTTAAAAAATTATAGTCGTATCTATATATAAAAGTTTGCCCAGATTGATTTATAAATTGCTTAAAGGCTTCTTTATATTCTTGTATGGTTTTGTATATTTCATGATGATCATAAGCAACTCCAGAAATTAAGGAGTATTTAGGATAAAAATTTAAAAAATTACGATCAAATTCATCAGCTTCGTAGACGAGATATGGATTTCTGGGGCTGTATTCCGCCATTTCGGCAAAACTTACTTTAGCTGGAAGCAGATGGTTTATTTCTAGCTTAAAGGCCTTAAAAAGCCACACTAGCATAGCTGTCGTAGTAGTCTTACCGTGGGTTCCGGCAATGGCTAACATTTGAAGGTTTTTATCTTTAATAAGGTGGTTTATAAAATCATCTCTTTTAGAGGTTTTAATGTTTACACTCTTAAAATAATCTAGCATTTTAGAATTTGGATTTTCGAGCAAGACAGCTGAGCTATAGACGACCCAGTCGATAGAATTTTTAGCATTAAAATCTTTAATAATATCAACTTCTTCGTCTTGTACTACAAAAATATTTGTTATACCTTTTTCCTTTAAGTATTTCAGGGTGTTAGAATCTTGCTTATCTGAACCACTAACATCATAACCAGCTTCTTTAGCAAAAAGGGCTAAAGGACCTATTCCCGCCCCTCCAATTGCCATAAAATGAATGTGCATATATCTTAGTTTAAACAACAAAACGTAGAAGACAAGTTAAAAGAAGATAAAAAGTATATAATTTACTTATGTTTAAGATCTTTAGATTTTTTAAAAAAATTAAAGCCTGGCATTTTTTAGTTCTTACTATTGTCTCTTTGATTGTTTGTATTTTTGCTTTACGAGCTAATAACTTAGAGATGGTAAATTTAAGACAAGCTCTTTATACGGCCGACAAGAACAATCAGAATGTTGCCCAAGCTTTAGATAATCTCCAGAAATACGTAACATCCCATATGAACACTTCTCTAACTAATGGAAACAGTTCAGTCTATCCCCCTATCCAATTAAAATATACTTATCAAAGGCTCTTAAACCAACAGGGACAAACATTAAATAACGACAACTCTCAAATATATACCGAAGCCGAGAATTATTGCCAAGCTAAAATCCCGAATGGCTTCTCGGGAAGATATCGAGTTCCCTGTATTGAACAGTATATCTCTTCTCATAAATTAGCCACTCCGACTATCCCAGCCTCACTTTATGAGTTTGATTTTGTCTCTCCTGCTTGGTCTCCTGATTTAGCCGGATGGAGCTTGCTAGTTACGCTTTTTTTGGGAATCTGTTTCGTTGTTAAACTTTTCTTAAACGTTTGGGATAAATATTTTAATAGCTAATACTTAATCCTGCATATGGCCCTACCTCAAGAGGATTACCCGGTTCTCCCTGATAATAAGCAATGTAAAGTTTATTGTCTTTGCTTAAGATTATATAAGAATTGTTATACCAACCAACTAAATCATATCCGGGAGGTATTTGAGCTTGTTTTTTATTAGAGCCATTTGAATCAGCCCAAAAAATTGTTGGTTGACCGTTTTGATTCTGTGACCAGGCACTAAGAAGACCGTTGTTCGAAATGTGATAGATAGGATATGTGTTATAAAGAACATTACTCCCTAAAGAACTCTGAGCGTTTACGGCACCGTTAGAGTAAGAATATATAACCGGTTGATTACTTTGGAATGAGTAGTCTCCAAAATAGAGAGCGTTAGGTAGATATTTAACTATTGGATTAATAGCGTTCGTTTGAGCATTTACAGAGTAGATGTCTTGTTTGCTTGATCCGGACGGGCTAACCTCTCTTAACGTGTTTGATAAATTTAAAGGAGTTGAACTACCTAACTGAAACCATTCAGTAGAATAGATCAGTTGATTATTAATTATATTAAAATAATTAAAGTTCTGATAGACCAGATTAGATCCGCTACCACTAGTTTGATTTTGATCTAAGACTATACTTTGATTGTCTTGAGCATCATAACTCTTAATTTGAGTGGACCCGGCAGTAGTAGTTGAACTAGATGACAGTTCATATAGAAAATAATTATTAATCCATCCTATAGGATTAATAAATTGATCACTACTTGCAAAATCAAATTCATGAACAGATCCTGTTTTGGTATCGATTAAATAAAGACCAGTGGTTGAACCTGTTCTATTGGCTACTAGAACCAAGTAGTTAAAATTGCTAGATGGAAATAAAAAAGTCGTGTTGATAGTCATATTTGGAGTGCCGCTTAAAAGCACTTTGTTATTAGTTCCATCTAAATTGCTACCGTCTACATTTATTAGACCATTACTTTGATTGAGGTAATAGATTGACCCTGAAGGTATCATTTTTACTAGCTCAACCGGGTCTGACGGAGAATAACTATAAGTTTCTTGCTGATAATTAAAGCCTGAGGATGTAAAAGTTATATTATAATTCTTGCTGGAAGCTGGTAAAACAAGATTAGATAAACCTGTGTTTGAAGTAAAAGAAGTCACTTCTAAAGAAGATATTTTAACCGAAGGAATCGGAGCACCAGTGACGGCATTAACAACCTTAAAAGATATTCTTCTGCCATTTGCCTCTAACCTGATTTTGTCTGATTGATTAGTACCAAAACCTATTAATATCTTAGAGGAATAAGAATTATAGTAATTTTTAGTAAGATGTAGGGAATAATAGCCTACCCCCAGAGTAAGATTAATATCCCCTTCTCTATTGGTTAAATAGCTCTTGTTGTCTATGGATAATTTAGCGTCACTTACCGGTGTGTTGGTAAGGCTATCTATAACTTCTATTTTGATATCTTTCTTAATAAAAAGTCCGAGAATCTTGTATCTTGTGGAGGGGACAGCAAAAATGATTACTAAAATTAAAGCAAGCAAAAATACATAAAACCATTTTTTCTTAAATATGTTTTTAGATTTATCTTTTTTAGTTTTCTTTTGCTCTTTGTTGTTCTGGTCTTCAACTGCTAAGACTTCATCCGACTCCTTGGCAACAATTTCATCTATACTGCCGTCTTGATCCTCTGAATCTAAGTTATCCTTGGTTATATTAATGGGAGGATCACTAACTATAGCGGGGTCTGTTTCTTTAGATACTAAATCTTTAGGTTTAGTTTCTTTTGGAACTTTTTCGGGAACAATTGCTTCTTTAGTTTCATTTTTAGACTCCGAATCAAGCCTTAAGACCTTAATTTCAGGTATATCTTGATCGTCTTCACTAGAATTATCAGGCTTATTAGGATCTAAATAAAACATTTCATCGATCTTTTTTTCAAGATCTTTTTGGTCTAAATCTTTATCCCTTGGCTTCATAAACTAAGCATAAGCTTATCACAATATTGTTACTACTGAAAAGTTTCTTATTTTATTTTTATTTCAAAAAATCAACAGCTCTTATATTTAAAGTGGGTTCTTTTAATTTTAGGAATTTAGTGTTGCAATAAATGAAGAACTAAACTCTGAAAAGTTTTTTTAAATGTTATATATGTTCTGCTCATTTTATTTAATGGTTTTTGCTATTTAAAACCTGAGTATAGTTTTACTCCCATTAAAGTTCTTATGTCAATAAGATTTTTTACGAAATTAAATGTTATGTAAACTGAAAAGACTTTATTATGTTTAATATTGGTAGTGAGAAGGAAGAATCATTCCAGTCTGAGGCTGAAATAACCAGTGGAGTTAGGTTTTTACAGCTATCGGTGCATTGCTCGAAACTTACTCTAACTAATGGATCGACACTTTGAACATCGCTTTGAGTGATATTCTGATCTTTTAGATAACCGTAATTTCCAGTTATGTAAATCCCGTTTAGCCCACCAATGGTGGTGGTAGAAGCATATTGTAAGAAGCTTATATAGGTCTGAGCGTCTTGCGCTGGGGTAGGATTTGTATAATTTATTAATTGAGAATTTAAAACCGCAACAGCTGGTGAATTTCCAAAATCAGTCGGTAATTGACCTTTAGGGCTTACACTTACGACTATTCTTCCTTGAACTATTTTATTGTTAGCGTTTTTTATAAAAGTCTCAGGAGAAGTAATACTCAATATAGAAGGCGTATCACTGATAACCCAGTTGGAAGGATAATTGACGCTTAAATTAAAGTTTGTCGAGCTATAAGAGGTCATTTTAGCGGTTGGAGCAGTAGAGATATTACGACTTACTTGAGTTGTTTTGGGTGTAGATTTTTTGGTTGGAGTGGCATTTTTATGTTTTATAAATAAATAACCGCCGGCGATCACCAAAAGAACTAGAACGATAATGCCTAGCATTAAATAGGTTCTGTTATTTTTCCTGGGTTTTTTAGAAAAAGGTTGAGCACTACTATAACTGAAGTCTTTGATCGGAATCTCTTTAAAAAGCTTTTCGTCGACTTCCGAGTCAGCCTTCAAATGGACTTGGTTGTTGTCATTTCTATAATCGTCCATTAACTTAATTGTAGTACTATTTCTAATAAAAAGCTTAAAGAAATTGGTATTTTTAATGACTCAGGAAATAATTGAAAAAGCTAAACTACAGTTAAGGGATAATGACCAGGTCATGGCTAAACTTATAGACCAGTTTGAGTTTAGTTTAAACATTAATGAAAATCATTTTGAAGCCTTAGTTAAAATAATCATTGACCAGCAACTTAATCTTAAAGTGGCTAACCTAATTTATTATAAACTTAAAGATCTGCTTAAAGATAAGCTCGATTACAATAGCCTTTTAGCGATAAATGAAGCAAGTTTAAGAAATGTTGGATTAAGTTATTTTAAAATAAGTTATTTAAAAGACTTGTCCTTAAAATACAAAAATGGAGAACTCGATTTTAATTCTTTTTATAGGCTGGATGATCAATCTGTTATTAAAGAATTAACCAAAATCAAAGGGTTGGGGGTTTGGAGTGCTCAAATCTTTTTAATATTTAGCTTAGGGAGAGCTAACGTTCTTCCAGTTGTTGACGCGGGAATTAAAAGAGCTATCCGCATAAATTATGGTTTTGACGATATTCCTTCTGAACAAGCGATTGAAAAATTAGCTTTAAAATATAACTGGAGTCCTTACCAAACAATAGCTTCAATATATTTATGGAAATCTTTAAAAAATAGTCCTTAAATGTAGTTCTTTAAGTTGAGCACTATCAACTTCACTGGGGGAGTCCATCATTAGATCAACTCCTGAACCGTTTTTAGGAAAGGCTACAACTTCTCTAATGTTGTCTTCATTTAATAAAATCATAAAGATTCTATCGATTCCAAAAGCACAGCCGGCATGTGGTGGTGCACCATATTTAAAAGCATTGACCATAGCTCCAAATTTTTTATCTACAAAGTCTCTTTGATAGCCAATTGATTCAAAGACTTTATACATAATTTCGGGATGATGATTCCTGACAGCTCCAGAACAGATCTCATAACCGTTCATAACCATGTCATACTGGTCAGCTACAATGTTTAATTTATCTTGATTGTCTAAAGCTTTAAGCCCCCCTTTGGGCATCGAAAAAGGATTATGGCCAAAGTCTAAACGTTGCTCACTTTCGTTCCATTCATATAAAGGAAAATCGACGATCCAAGCAATAGCTATCACATCAGGATCCTTTAAACCTAGATCGTCTCCAGCTTTATCGCGAACCTTACCTAAAACCCGGTTAACAAGTTCTTTTTTATCCGCTCCAAAAAAGATTAAATCTCCATTTTCAAAATTAGTTTCTTTTTTAAGTTTATTTATTTCTTCTTCCGATAAAAATTTAAGTATTGGAGAACGAAGTTCATCATTCTCCATAATAATGTAAGCCAACCCCTTGGCTCCTTCTTTTGTAGCTAACTCAGTATAGTGATCAATCTGGGAACGGCTAAACTTAGATGCAGCTTTTTTTAAATTAATAGCCTTAACAACTCCTCCTTCTTGAATGGCTGTTCTAAAAACACTAAATTCTGAACTCGCAAATATGTTCGAAACATCTGTTAGTTTAAGATCGAACCTTAAATCAGGCTTATCTGTGCCATAGAGATCCATTGCTTCACTGTAACTAATTCTTGGAATATCTTTAAACAATAGTTTTTTCTTAGCGAAGTTTAAAACAAGGTCTTTAATTAAGGGTTCTGTCATTTTGCGAACTTCTTCTCCGTCGCTTACGAACGACATCTCAATATCCAAATGATAAAAATCTCCGTAAAGACGATCAGCTCTTGGGTCCTCGTCCCTAAAACAAGTAGCAATTTGATAATACCTATAAAGACCACCAACCATTAGCAGTTGTTTAAATTGCTGAGGAGACTGCGGAAGAGCATAAAACTTTCCGGGATGAACCCTCGAAGGAACTAAGAAGTCTCGAGCCCCTTCGGGTGAAGAGTTAGCTAAAACCGGAGTCGTAACTTCAGTAAAATCATTGGAGTCCATATAATTTCGGAGTATCCTGTAAAATTCAGCTCTTCTTTTTAAAATCTCCTGTGACCTGTTGGTTCTAAGATCTAAATATCTATACTTGAAGCGTTGTTCTTCGCTAGATTCGTTCTCGGAAAAGAGGCTTATAGGCAAGCTCTCGGAAGTGTTTAACACTTCAATCTCTTCAACAACTAGTTCAATTTTGCCACTTAAGATTTTGGGATTAATAAGGTCCTTATCCCTATTCTTCACTGTTCCTTTAACGGATATAACGAATTCGTCTCTTAGACCTTCACTAATTTTAAAACAATCTGATTTTTCAGGATTAACAACTAATTGGAGTAAACCGCTATGGTCTCTTAAGTCAATAAATATTAGGCCCCCGTGATCACGTCTGGAGTGAACCCATCCTTGGACAACTATTTCTTCATTGATATGGTTTATTGAATCTTTGATTAAAGTTCTCATCATTTCATATTCTACCATTTTTTATCTTTTGGACTACTTATTTAATTAAAGGGTAGAATTTAGGAATTGTTTATCTCTTTTAGCTTAAACAACTTTAGTATATCTAAATAGCTAATAATACCACTGTATTTGGAGGCATAATCCACTACCACAAACACTTCCCCTCCGGTCTTATTGATAGCTGATAAAAGGTCCGATATGGTATCTTCTTCGTCTATAAAATTTGTCTTAGTTGATATATGATCAATTATTTTATCGCTCCTGTCTAGATTTAAATTGTTAACATTTAATATCCCAATAACTTCCTTGTTTTGATTAATAACTGGCACATAAGATTGTCTCTTTTTATATAGTTCGTCTAGTAAGATTGGTCCTATTTTTTGATCAGATCCTAACTTCTTAACTTTAGACCACTTAAGACAGAGGTCCTTTACCTTCGTTTCGGATAATTTAAGAGCCGTTTTAGTAAATTCAAGATCGTCTCGATCCAGTCTGCTTTCTTTTTGTTTAGACTGATACTCAATAAATTTAATTAGATCACTAGAGTCAAAAACTAAGGGTGTTTGATCTTGGTTCAAG